>NZ_JACBEZ010000022.1:0-58962 GCF_013391465.1 Acinetobacter sp. SwsAc2
ACTCAGAAGTGAAACCTCTTAGCGCTGATGGTAGTGTGGAGTTATCCATGTGAGAGTAAGTCATCGCCAGCTCATTAATTCTAAATCCCCCTCCGCTAAGCGCTGAGGGGGATTTTTTTATGCTGAAAAGATTAAAAATAAAAAGAATAGAGCGGAGAATGCGTGTTAAATTATAAAAAAATGCATTTATATAAATTAAAATTATGTGAAATATCTACCATTTATCAGAAATATCAGTATTGCATAATTTTGTTACTTGCATTTTTTAGGGTATACAAAGGAATCGAGGTTAAAATGGCTTTACCATTGTCCGCATCCAAAGTAATCGACTGACAACCTTCGAGATGAATTTCATTCATAAAAGCAGCAACCATAGCTAAAATCGAGCTACTAACTGCCGCAAGTTTAGTACTGTTATAACCATCTCTTTTATAAACATGTGCTAAATCGAAGCCATCTGTGCTACACAGCATGACATAATTGACGCTGCGGACATTCATGAGAACATCTTGAATTTCATTCTTAGCAAAATCAATTAACTCTTTTGGTGCTGAGCGGCTTTGCGCTAAAGTAAACATATAGAACCTCGTTAAGGGTTAATTGGCAATATTTGAGTTGATCTCAATGGATGTAATGAGCGCTTCTAATAATAACAAAACGTCATCTTTCTTCCTTGCATCGATAAAGAAGAGTGGAGAAAAGAGATCATTTTGTAATAACCAGTCTTTATAGATAGTGGTTGATTTGGTTGACTCAGAAAGAAGATCGGTATGTGTAATGCCGATCGCAATATTGTCGGTAAAGTTTTGAAAGGTTTCCAGATAACTTTCTAATTCTTGAATAGGGTTATCTGAATGATGGTCAATCAAAATTACAGCACCAATAGCACCTTTAGTAATGGCAGACCAAATAAAGTCGAAGCGGCTTTGCCCAGGTGTACCATATAGCCCAATGGTCAGGTTTTCATCAAGCGTGATTTCACCATAATCAATACCAACTGTAGTTTCCAATTTGGTATGGCGCTGTGCATCTGTGTTGAAAGCCTCCGTTTGCAGTACAGGAATCTCTGAGAGTGATCGAATCGCCTCTGTCTTACCCGCGCCCATACCACCAGCAAAAACAATTTTAAAGCGTTGTAAAATCATATTATTATCCTATATGCCTAGTTTTTTTCTTAGTTTTCCAAAAAAGCTTTTAATTAATCCTGCTTCTTCTGTAACTTGAGGCATTTCTGGTGGGTTAAAGTGTTTATCCCAAATATTGATTTTTGAGAGATTATGGGTCGCGATATTGGCTGCAATAAAGCGCTGCACAGTTTCAATAGGGAGATTCAACTGCGTTGCAATTTTTGAAATTTTACCACCTTGAATAAAGCAGCTGGAAAGTTGAAAAATGGTTTTCCTGTCCACATTACTTGCTGGCTTAGGCCACATATGGATCTTAAAATGTCCATCTTCAGGTGCAATTTTTTTCAAAAATATGGGTGAATCCCAAAAAAACTGCCATAACCAGTCGCTAAGTATATGGGGTTGCTTGCGTGAGACTTTCATGAAGTTGCTGGTGCTGGCAATGTCATAATCAAAACCAGAATCTGTAAAGGCTTGTTCTCGTTCTGTATTGAGCCAAGCGATATTTTTCTGAATATCAATAATGGCAATGGTGCCCAAAGTATCAAAAAGATGTAGCTTTGAGTTGCGTTCGGTATCCAGCATTTTGCTGAAATATTCTAATTTGTAGTGTGTTTTTTTATTCTGAGTTTCGATAGGAAGGATTTGTTGATTGTCAAAAGAGGGGGGCAGTAGATGTTGAATAATCCAATTCGAGAAGCTTTCAAGATGTGTAATTGGTAAAGAAATTGTGTTTTCGTGGAGTCGGTTTTCGTTATGGGTTTGCTTAGAAATTTTTAGCCATGGGAACTGACGACTTCGAATGATCTTTTGGATCCTTCGGTTTCATAAAAACTTTCATGGATAAATAAACGATCAATAGTTGGGTCAGCAGCGGAGCTCCAGTTAATTTGATACTCTTGAGGAATGAGATTACGTAGCTGTGTTTTAAGTTCGTCAGAATGGTTTGAACTCAGGCCAGTAATCGCAATATTAATATATTGCTTATTCATAGTGTTTCTTTAATTTAATTAGGTTGAAGAGGACAACGCATACAACCCCTTTCCCAAAAGGACGAATAAGGTGATACTGCTTACCTAGTGTAATTAAAATATCTTCGATGGTGTCATTCAAGTTCAATGCTTGTGCAACACGTCGTTTTGAGCGAACGACTTCAGTATTACCTGCAGCCGCGAGTTCTAAATCGATGCTTCCACCGCCTTGAGTTGCTAGGGCCAAACCGCTTTCCCCATCGACCAATGCTGCTGCATAGAATCCATCGATATTTGCTAATGCTTCCAATGACACTTTAGCCATAGTTTTTCTCTTTAATTTTATGAGTTTTGAAATCCTTTTAACTTGTTGTTTCACAATTCGATTTAATTATATGGACGGCGTGAAAAAATTATTAATATAAATAAATGTAACAAAAAAAAGATGAATAAATGTACGATTAAACCCGAGGCTTTTAGTCAGTTTTTGCTATAGATTCTGTGATTAAGTTTGCGTATTTAGAAAAGGAGTGTGAGAAAGCTTATTGTTATTTGAAAAAGTGTTTAATTTATTTGCTATTGCAACAAAATGTAAATTTTATCATTTGGACAAATAAAAGCAAAAAAAGAAATCGATTTTTTTGATTTTTAAAGATGAGATATATAATTATTTTTCATTAAAAAATAAAGGGATGCGCAAAATGAGTGCATCCCTTGGGAATTAGACAAACATTTGACTTGCTGCGCAATAAAGTCCCCATAAAATAACAATAGCCACAGCAGGCTCAATCAGTTTTGCCCATGTTGGCGTTGGATTTTGCTCTACTACCTGTGTGTGTAGCTGATCTGAGTGGTCAGTTGCGTGTTGATTTACCATTTGATTAAACTCCTTCATCGTCTCTTCTAATGATAGCTCTTCTTCAGGCTTTGGTTTAGAGCCAATCAGTTCTGTTAGCTCACTTGTTGTCCAAACCCAGTCATCAGCCAGACCAGAGAGGTGCTCGATTTGACCGACAAGCAGCTCACGAATTCCATGTTCGCCAAAGTTTCCCGTGACATCAAGTTGTTTGAGTTCAGCAAACTGAAGACCCAACATTGTAGTCAAGCTATGTTCTAAGTCTGCCTTCGCTAACTGTGATTCATTTTGCGGAGACGTGGTGAGATGCCTTGCAAGTTCTTGAATATAGAGATGATCCTGAGTTTGAATCTCTTGATAGAGCTTGGTGCCATCTTGACGCATCAAAGTGATGAGTTTTCCAAGGGAGAGGGTGTTGGCCTCAGACAGATATTGAAGTCGCTCCTCATCTGAATATTGACTCAGAAGCTCAGGCTTTTGAATTTTAATCTGCTCTGCAAAATATTGTACTAAATCAAAAGCCATATAATTACTCCATTTTATTAATCTAATAACCTTAAACTTGGTTTTTTCTTAGCGGGTTCAGTTTTTTCTTCATTGTCTGATTTTAAAGCATTTTGCTCACTTTGGGTATGATTGTCATACTCACTTGGATCGAAGAACAAGCCCTGTCCATTTTCACGGGCATAAATGCCTATCACAGCATTAAATGGGACATAAATATCACGAGATACGCCACCAAAACGTGCAGAGAAGGTAATCGCATCGTTGCTCATATGTAGCGCATGTACGGCATGAGGGACGATGTTTAAGACAATTTGGCCATCTTGAATAAACTGTTCAGGAACGAGAGTATTGGGCTGGGTTGCATCGACCAATAAATGCGGTGTCAGTTGGTTATCACAAATCCATTCATAAATGGCGCGAGCTAAATATGGACGAGTCGGCGTAAGGTTTAATTCTTGATCAGACATAATGTTCTCTACGGCTGTTTAAATTCAGATTGATAATGGTTTTTCTCCTGCAAAGTTAAAGACTTTAAAAATGCAGGACGACTAAAAATACGTTGACAATATAAATAGATTGGGCGGCATTGCTGTTTCGGTAAATGCACGCCCATGCTGTTTAAGCGTAGAAAGATAGGCGCAAGCATGCAATCTAAAATACTAAAGCTTTCCGACATGAAATAGGGGAAATGCTGGAACAATGGTGTTAAGGAAATGAGTGTATCTTTCAGTTTTTTTTGTGCTTTCAGTTTTGCTTGTTCATCAAGTGTATCCGGATGGCGTAACATCATATCGGCAAGTTTTAACCAATCTTGTTCAAAGCGCCAAATGTACTGACGCTGTTCCGCGCGAGGCATAGGCGCGTCGGCATAGAGCTTGTTTTGACGATAACGATCGTCTAAATACTCAGAGATGATATTGGCATTAAATAGTTTTAAATCATTTTCAATCAACATGGGCAGTTGATTATAAGGGTTTAAGCTGGCGAGATCTTCATCATCTGCATCACTTAAAACCAGATGGTATTTGATTTGCTTCTCTGCAAGTACATAACGAATCCAGTGGGAGCGAAAATCATCTGCATGGCTATACAGCGTAATTCCTTGAAGCGGAGTAGTTTCGACAGACATATTTCAAGAAACTAGGTGAAGTGAATCGGTTAGAATACTAAAAATAGCCAATAAAATCATCTTAACTTTAATATGCTTATACAATCGAACAACTTGGAATAAATGAAAAATAAGGATAGAACTATGCAGCTTAGGCTCAGAATCACCCAATCGATTGCAGTTATTATACTAATGACTTCCATCTCAAGTAGTTATGCTCAAAATCAAGATGCAGCCGAACAGGTAGATGTAGCGCAGCAGACTGCTGAATATGCAGCTTGTATTGCCGATGAAGCCTGTGATGTTGCTACTTCTGTATCTGAGGATGAGATGTATGGCGGCATTCAGCAAGAATATACAGTAAAAGGCTGTAAGGTCACTGTTTATAATGATGGGCCTGTGAAAATGGTCGATGAGAAAACCGACGAGCCATGTAATGCACCACTTCCCAAAGATCATCAATTTTCAAAATAAGCTGGAATATGTAACTACAGGGATGTAGTGCGAATAAAGCCAGAAGCATAGACTTAAAACTTGAAAATCACGTATAAAAAAGCCTTGGATAAACCAAGGCTTTTTTGTCCGATTCGGTAAACGAATTAACGTTTAGAGAATTGAGGACGTTTACGAGCTTTACGTAAACCAAGTTTCTTACGTTCAACTTCACGAGCATCACGAGTAACGAAACCAGCTTGACGAAGAGCAGGTTTAAGTGTTTCGTCAGAAGCGATCAACGCACGAGTAATACCGTGACGGATAGCGCCAGCTTGACCACCGATACCACCACCAGCAACAGTGATGTAAAGGTCATACTTTTCAGTAACTTCAAGAAGCTCTAAAGGTTGACGAACAACCATACGAGCAGTTTCACGACCGAAGTATTGCTCAAGAGTACGGTTGTTAATTACGAGCTTGCCTGTACCAGCTGACAAGAAAACACGTGCAGTTGCGGTCTTACGGCGACCTGTACCATAATTAGTAGCCATGTGCTGTATCCCTTAGATGTCCAAAACTTGTGGCTGTTGAGCAGCGTGTGGATGCTCTGTACCTGCATACACTTTCATTTTCTTGATCATTGCATAACCAAGAGGACCTTTTGGTAACATACCTTTAACAGCTTTTTCTAAAACTGCTTCAGGTTTGTGAGCGATTAACTTTTCAAAGTTAGTCTCACGGATACCACCAGGGAAGCCAGTGTGGCGATAGTATTTTTTATCAAGCGCTTTTTTACCAGTCACTTGAATTTCTTCAGCATTGATTACAACGATATAATCGCCAGTGTCAACGTGAGGAGTATAAGAAGTCTTGTGCTTACCACGTAGACGACGAGCGATTTCAGTCGCAAGGCGACCTAAAGTTTTGCCAGAAGCATCAACAACGTACCAGTCGTGTTGAACTTCAGCAGGCTTAGCGCTGAGAGTTTTCATTAAACCACTACCTATTATAGTTGGTTTGGACTATGGAATCTGTCCAAACAAAAGGAGACGCGATTCTAAACGAAGTTGCTCAGAATCACAAATGAAAATATAAAATTTCAAGAGCCGTATTTTAAGGTATTTCCCTACATAAAGGAAGAGATCAAAGTTTATTCTTTTTAAAAAACCACAAAAGAGTTCAAACTTTAAAAAAATGGGGAACAGCGATATTGAACTTTATGACTTCACTGAATGAAATGCAGGATTATCACCATAGAACCATTTTAAATTAACGGACAGTGCAGCAGTTACGACTCGCAATTTCTTTGCTCATGTTTGATGTGTTTGAGGCTTTATTTTTTTCTTTGAAAGTTGATGGAATGTGAAAACAGGATAAGTGAGGATTTAAATATAAAAGAATAGGTTCAAGTTGAGTACGGTGAATGCGGAGATACTGGGTGAGACGTTGTATAATAGTCAAAACGCATTTTATTTGAGTTGATCATGCTGCCTTTATATGTCACCAGTGGTGAACCTGCTGGGATTGGTCCAGATATTTGTTTAAGCCTTGCTGCTCGTATAGATGAGCGTCCGATCGTGGTCCTTGGTGATATGAACTTGCTACGTACACGTGCAGCATGTTTGGGATTGGACATTGAACTGATTGAATATTCAGGGCAAGAAGCATCATCAACTCAGGGTCAACTTTATGTTGAGCATGTGCCTTTAAGCAAAGCTGTTGTAATGGGTGAGCTCAATCCTGAAAATGCGCCTTATGTCTTAGAGCAGCTACGACGTTCGGCCGATTATGCTATGTCCGGTAAAAGTGTAGGTGTTGCAACTGCTCCTGTACAAAAGTCAGTCATCAATGATGCTGGGATTCACTTTAGTGGACATACCGAATACTACCAAGAGTTTGCTGGGGTTGAATGTGTGGTGATGATGCTCGCAACCAAGACCTTGCGTGTCGCGCTGGCTACTACACATTTGCCATTAAGAGCAGTACCCGATGCGATTACCAAAGAGCGATTGCATCAAGTCATTGATATTTTAACTCAGGACTTAAAAAGCAAATTTAAAAAAGAGCATCCCCACATTTTAGTGTGTGGCCTAAATCCACATGCTGGGGAGGATGGTTATTTGGGCATGGAAGAAATTGAGGTGATTAACCCTGTGCTGGAAAGCTACCGTGCTCAAGGCATAAATATGAGTCTGAGCCTACCTGCCGATACCTTATTCACCCCAGAAAACTTAAAAGATGCCGATGCTGTTTTGGCGATGTATCACGATCAGGGCTTACCTGTGTTAAAATCGCAAGGGTTTGGTGAAGCCATTAATATTACTTTGGGCTTACCGTTTATTCGTACCTCAGTTGATCATGGCACAGCTCTCTCCCTCGCAGGCACAGGTCTTGCGAAAAGCTCAAGCTTACAGGTCGCTGTTGATTTAGCGTTAGAATTAGCTCGTCACTAATGTTCAGTGACTAACTCACGTTGGAAAATTTTATGTATCAAATTAATGCCTTAAACCCTAAAGATGAAGGGCACCATACGCGGAAGCGTTTTGGGCAAAACTTCTTACATGACCAACGTGTGATTGCCAAGATTGTACGTTCAGTTGCACCACGTTCAGGTGATAACATTGTGGAAATTGGGCCGGGTTTGGCAGCCTTAACTTCTCCGTTGATTGGTGAGTGTGACGCACTTACGGTGGTCGAATTAGACCGTGATTTGGCGGCAGGTTTGCCGGGGCGTGTGCCACATCCTGAACGTTTAACCATTATTGAAACCGATGCACTGAAGTACGACTTCACCAATTTATTTGAAGATGGTCGTCCTTTACGGGTTGTGGGTAATTTGCCGTATAACATCTCAACGCCACTTTTGTTTCACCTTTTGGAGTTTGGTGACAAAGTTAAAGACATGCACTTTATGCTACAAAAAGAAGTGGTTGATCGTATTACGGCTTCTCCAAATAGCAAAGAGTATGGTCGTTTGTCGGTGATGATTCAGTATTTCTGTAAACCGACGTTCTTGTTTGAAGTGCCACCGGGTTCATTTAACCCACCACCCAAAGTGACTTCTGCGGTGTTCCGTTTAGAGCCGTATGCGGTTAAGCCGATTGTGGCAAAAAATGAAAAAGCCTTGGCACGTTTGGTCTCGCATGTCTTTACTCAGCGTCGTAAAACTTTGCGTAATAGCTTAAAAGGCATGTTGGTTGAAGATGGTTTTGAACAAGCAGGTGTTGATCCGATGGCGCGTCCAGAGACTTTAACACTGGCTCAATTTGTGGCATTAGCAGATCAAATGGTGGCTTAAGATGGCAGGTGCAGAGATTCGATACAATTATGTCATTGGTGATGTGCAGGGTTGTTTTGAAGCACTAAAAGCTTTGTTAAAGACCATACAGTTTGATCCTGACCAAGATTTTATTTGGTTTGCAGGGGATTTGGTTGCCCGTGGTGAAAACTCATTGGGTGCTTTACGCTTTATTAAAAAATTAGTAGAGCGTAATGCGGCTGCAACAGTTTTAGGCAATCATGATTTAACTTTGCTGGCGGCTGCACGTGGCATTAAAGCAATCAAAGACAAAGATAACATTCGTGATGTGATTGATGCGATTGATAGTGATGATTTGATTGATTGGCTACGGAAACAACCCTTGTGTGTGTTTCCGAACGCAACCACGGTTCTGACGCATGCAGGCATTCCAACCAATTGGACAGCAGAACAAACTGCTGCTTTAGCCGCAGAAGTTGAGGCGGTCATTGCAGCAGATGATTTTGATGTTGTCGATGCCTTTTTAAAAGAAATGTATGGCAAAGAGCCCACCTTATGGTCGGATGAACTGACGGGGCATGCGCGTTTACGTTGTATCGTAAATTATTTGACTCGTATGCGTTTAACCGATAGTGCTGGGCGTTTGGAGTTTAGTTTTAAAGACTCGCTCAACGACCCGATGCCTGAAGGCTTCAAACCATGGTTTGAATTTGCTTCGCAAGCGGCACAAACCCATAAAGTTGTGTTTGGTCACTGGGCAGCTTTACAAGGTAAAACCATTTCGGACTCGATTCAAAATGTAGATGGCGGTTGTGTTTGGGGACATCAATTAATGGCTTATCGTCTAGAAGATGAGACCTTATTTGCCGTTGATAATCCAGTTCAATAGCACATGCATTAAAAAAGCCACGAACTTCGTGGCTTTTTTATTCTTAGTCGATTCTTAACCAGGTTTGGTTACGACCTAAAGCAGAAACACCGATGTAAGCACGTAGCGAAAGACGCTTTCCTGTGGCATTCAGTTTCATTTTCGCATCATAAAGTTTGCCAGACAGCGGATCAATCACACGACCTTTTTCATAGTTATTGGTGCCGTCGACATGTTTTAAGCCTTTAATAATGTCCATACCCAAAATTGGTTTATTGGTATATGGCGTAGGGCAATTCACACAAGTTTCTTTTGGCGTATAACCTGGGCGTGGTGTAATTTTTACAATTTTTCCAGTGTAAGTATTATTCGATTCTTTACGAATTTCGATAATGGCTTTTGGTGAACCTGATTTATCATCAATTTGTTGCCATGTCCCTGTTAAGTCCTGTGCAAATGCTCCCCCGCAAAGCATGGACAATGTTAATCCCGCGATAAAAAACTTACTTTTCATATAAGGTTCTCTATAGTTTCACAAAAAGATATCCAAGACACAGAAAAATAAACAGTTTGCACAAGGCAAACTGTTTTGTGTTTAGATATGAATTAGGCAGTTGCCTTTAAAAAATGAAAAATCATACACGCTTAGCTGAAACACTTTTATTCATTGAATTTGAAACAATCAGACTAAGTTTGGAGCAATGTATAAGTGACTCAGTAGTGGTCTACAAAATCTAAAATGAATCGATCAAGTGATTGCGTAGACCAGGCCTGTTCAGTAATAAGAACCTAGATTATTCTCGAATCCAAGTTTGGCTGCGACCTAGAGCCGATATGCCCACGTATCCTCGCAAGGTTAAGCGTTTGCCATTCGAACTGAGTTTTGCTTTACAACTATAAATATTACCAGACAGTGGATCAATGATTTTTCCACCCGTGTAATTGGTATCACCGCTGTGTTTCAAACCTTTCATCACATCCATGCCTAAAATAGGCTTATTGGTATACGGCGCAGGGCAATTAATACAAGTTTCTTTTGGTGTATAACCCGGACGAGGCGTTACTTTAACGATCTTAGCGGTATATGTCCCATTTGATTCTTGGCGAATATCAAGGATGGCTTTTGACGACCCAGTTTTGTCATCAATATTTTTCCAAGTGCCGCTAATATCTTCAGCGAAAGCTGTACTACCCATAACGGTTGTAGCGAATGCGATTGCAAGTGTCAATTTGCTCATGAACAAAATCCTTTTATCATTTAATCAACGACAAACTCATCTTAAGTCGATTTTTTAAACAATACAATTGTTTATGTGAGGAACATATCACATTTTTTGCAAGTATAGAATAAACAAAGGTAACCAGATTGCTGTAAATACCGCATTGACAGCCATTCCAAAGGCTGCGTAACGTCCAGCAATACTTCCCCGTTGCCATGCTTGAGCTGTACCGATGGCATGAGCTGCAAGACCTAGCGCTAAGCCCGATGCTCGTTCGTCATTAATGTGTTTGAGGATCAGTGGTGAAAATGCAGCACCAATCACACCGGATAAAATCACGATTAAAATGGCCAGACTCACAGGGGCTTGTAGCAGTGTTGCAATGTTAATTGCGATAGGCGTTGTGACTGCGCGTGTGGCAAATGCCATAATGGTAGGGTCAGACAAATGTAATAGATAAGCCAGGCCCATCGGCAGTCCGACCGCACTGATACTGGCAAAGACCAAAATGCCCACCACGGCTTTGAGGGGGAGGTCGTCATAGCGCATGGCAGCCAATGGAATAGCCAATGCGACTGTGACATAACCGAGCAGATGGTTAAACACTGGATTTACCTGTGCCATATATTGCTCATACGGAATGTTTAACAACAACAGCAGGGCAATCACAAAGCACATGCCAAAAACAATCACTGGAATTTGTGGCAGTTTTTTGTTGAGTGGCTTTGCCAGTAAGTAGGCAACGAGGGTTAGGAAAAAACCGAAAATAATGGGAATCATGTGCACACTCCTAAAGCCATTTCTTAGACATTTTTGCGTAAACCCACAGTGGAATTAGTGTGCTGACAAACAGCACCACCAAAAACATTGGGATTTCACTGCCTAAATGCGTCATCATTAACAGGGAGCCTGCACTGATAGGTAGAAAAGCAAAGGCACTTTCTTTCATGATTTTATTGTTGGTATCCACCAAACGTGCTGGAATTTTATGAAATTTTCTCCAACCCAAAAGGACGATTAATAAACTAATCAGTCCAATTAAATTGCCCAGTTCAGGATGTCCAAAACGTCCAGTGATCCACACAGCCGCCTCACGAAAGATGATGATCAGGGCAACCGTGCCGATCCATGCTTTCCAATCAACAGTTTTTATCCATTCCATTTTGTTCTGTCATTAACATTTTACTTATCACGTTTTAACCGATTTAGCTTTTGATTTCAAATTCTTCGAGTTCACGATGAAATTGTTTTGCTTTCAAACCTAAAATTTCATCAATCGGTAAATGTGCTTGTTTGATCAATTGTTCAAGTTTATGTGGCGCAATATACACTTGTAGGTGTAGGTTGCCCTCATCATCATAATTTTCAGATTGAATCACATTTAGGGCGTACAGTTGATTACGCAATTTGCCATAGGCTGGTTTGAGTAGGACGTCAAAATTTTGAATTTGGCCCATCAAGCACTCTTGGACCGCTTGGCGTAGTAGATTAAATCCTTCGCCTGTATGTGCTGAGACATAGACACGCTCAGGTACATTGGGTTCAGCGTAAATGATTTTGGCTTGTTCGCCACTTTGATCGATCTTGTTATACACCCGTAGGATTGGAATATCTGCGCCAATTTCTTTGAGCACTTTTTCAACGGCTTCAATTTGTTCCATATGGTCTGGACTGCTCGAGTCAATCACATGCAACAGCAAACTGGCTTCTAATGTTTCCTCTAGCGTCGCTTTAAACGATTCCACTAAAGCATGCGCGAGATTCCGCACAAAACCAACCGTATCGGCTAGGACCAGTGGGCCAATACCATCCCATTCCAAACGTCTTAAGGTTGGATCTAAGGTTGCAAATAACTGATCTGCGGCATAAACATCAGATTTGGCTAGGGTGTTAAACAGGGTCGATTTGCCCGCATTGGTATAACCAACCAAAGAAACGGTTGGAATCGCGGCTTTTTGACGTGCAGCACGGCCTTGGATACGGGTCTGACGGACTTTTTCTAATTTATCTTTAAGTTGTCCAACACGGACACGGAGTAAACGACGGTCAGTTTCGAGTTGCGTTTCACCTGGACCACGGAGTCCAATCCCGCCTTTTTGGCTATCGAGGCTAATGCCTGTACCGACCAGTCGAGAAGACAAGTGATCCAATTGAGCCAATTCGACTTGAAGTTTACCTTCATGGGTACGGGCACGTTGTGCAAAGATATCCAAAATAAGGCGTGTACGGTCAATGACCCGGCACTTAATAATACGACTCAGGTTACGTTCCTGACTGGGTGTTAGGGCATGGTCAATAATCACCAGCGTGGCTTCAAGCTCCTCAACGCGAGCAGCAATTTCCTCTGCTTTGCCTGAACCAATGAAATATTTAGCATCGGGTTTGAATCTTTGAGCGTGAACATGCTCCAGAATTTCTGCACCTGCCGACTTAGCAAGCAAACGAAATTCTTCTGCATCAAGGTCTTCCAGAATATGGATGGCAACACTGACTAAAATGGTTTTTTCGCCACCTTGCTTCTGCTCAAAATATTCCACTAAATTCGATCTCACATTGAAAACTCTAGTGTAGATGAATTTGCTGAGATTGAGCGAAATAGTTATGCCGTTGCCTTACATTGAGCGAAATAAGTGAACCAAAAGCAGTAAGGTGCCAAAGTATAAAATACTGAGCCCTATAATAAATTTCAGTGCCTGAACAGGATTTAACGGCGGAGCTGGAGGATTTACGTGGTCGTTCATATACACACCATGTTTTAGTATTTCGATTGATTTATTTTAATTAATTTGTTTAAGCGATTAAAATTGAAAATAATCATCTGGGCCTTCGGTTTTTATGATCAATGCAAGTTGCTCAAGATCAGTATAGAATGAGCCGAAATCAATGATTAAATGTTGAATGAAGCTGTGCCAAGTGAACCGTCTATGCAATCGAATACTGAAATAAAAACAACATCAATAAAAGGTGTCTCTAAGCTTTTTCTGTATGGTAAAAAGCTGGCTTCAGGGCTTGGCGCCGTGTCCGAAGGGTTTTATTTGGTCTATCGACATGGCTTGTATAAAGACATTAACAATCCACAAAATACCCGTTACGTGCAGTATTTCTGTCGTCGACTGTGCAAGGTTTTTAACATTGATGTGCATGTCCACGGGGATATTCCACGTAAGCCTGCACTTTGGGTCAGCAATCATATTTCGTGGTTAGATGTCGCGGTTTTAGGTTCAGGCGCACGAGTTTTCTTTTTGGCCAAGGCTGAAATTGAAAAATGGCCTGTGTTTGGCAAGCTGGCAAAAAGTGGTGGAACTTTGTTTATTCAACGTGGTTCAGGCGATTCCATCAAAATTCGAGAGCAAATTACAGCGTTTTTAAAACAAGATATTCCTGTGTTGTTTTTCCCGGAAGCGACCACGACCGATGGTTCTAAAGTGAAAAAGGTTCATGGACGTATATTAGGCGCAGCAATTGAGGCCCAGCGTGATGTGCAAATTTGTTTGATTTGCTATGTGAATCAACAGGGCGGACTTGACCAAGTCTCTCCGTTTATCGGTAATATTAGTTTTGCCGAGCATGTTAAAAAAGTACTAGAAATGCCACAAGTCACGGCACATTTAGTTGCGCTCCCAGCCATTTGTACAGCAGGACATACGGTTGAGAGTTTAACGGCACTGGTCCAACAAAAAATGGTGCAAGGTTTGGCTGATTTACATCACAAAGTTTTGAAGTCCCAACCTAACATGCAACAAGCTTGAAGGCTTACATAAAGCCTTCAATCGGTAGCCAAGAAACGACTTTGAGACCAGCGCGTTTAAACCAATTCATTTTGGGTTCAGTAGTATAGGTTTTGGTAGAGCCATCAGCTTGTTTGATTTGCCAGTTAATGTTTTTGTTTGCATCTAGGACCAGCTTATAGGCATATTTACTGAGGTTTTGGTCCATGGTGTAGTGTACCGCTTTAGCCAGCGGTGGACTGTTCAGTAAAACCCCAATTTCTGTATTTAAGTTGGCAGAGCGGGGATCAAAATTAAATGAACCAATAAAAACCTGTTTCTCATCAATGGCCATGAGTTTGGCATGCAGACTCGAGCGGCTTAATCCTTTGATGCTGACTTTGGCTTTTTTGGAAATTTCTTCATTGTTTTCGTTTAGGGCTTCGGCCGCAGGCGTGGCTAAAAACTCATAGAGTTGAACACCACTTTCCAGCAAGTCTTCACGATATTTTCCATAGAAAGCATGCACCAACGGTACATCATTGGCTTTAAATGAGTTGGTCAATACGCGGACTTGAATGTCACTCTGTGCTAGGTTAGCCAGATGTTTTTTGCCTTTACGCTCAGGTACAAAATAGGCTGAAATAATGTCGATGCTTTCCATTGGCTTTTCTAAATGGGTTTGCAACTGGAAGTTTAAATGTTCTTCTTTTTTTGCCCGTGATTTGATTTTACTCGGTGAGTCCTTCACCACTTCGGCTTTGACCCAATCGAATTGGATACTATCATTTAACCAGTGTTCAAAGGCTTGCGAACGATTGGCTAGATCCAAATAATTTTGGACGGTCACTTCCTGATAGTGCTGCTCTAACTGGGTTTTTAAACCTTCATAACGCAAGCTGTAATGGTTAGCGTTGACAATTTGACGCACTGGAAAGGCATAATCGTCATTCCAGTATTCATCGAAGGAATGCACAATTTCATCTGAGGCAGAGCCGACCAACATCACATCAACATCTGAAAACTGATAACTGTCGCTGACGTTATAATATTGATTGCTCATGTTACGCCCACCAATCAACGAAATTTGATTATCGGCAATGAAGCTTTTGTTGTGCATCCGGCGGTTGATGCGTTTTAGATTTAAGACCATATCCATCGCACGATAGTGACGGAAGCGGTAGGGGTTATACAGTTTGATGTCAATATTGGCGTGCTGATCGAGCGCCAAATAAATGCCTTCCATTTTCTTGGCATTGTTATCATCGATTAGTAATCGAACCTTCACCCCGCGATCAGCGGCTTTCAAAATAGAATAAAGCGCTAAAGAACCAATACGATCGTTGTCCCAAATATAGTATTGTAGATCTAAGGTTTTTTCTGCCTTATCAATAAGATGGATACGCGCGGCCAATGCTTCGAGTGGATTATAGAGAACATGGAAACCTGTAAGGCCTGGATTTTGTTCACGTAAAGGCAGAACGATTTTGCCTAAACTGGTTTGATCTGTCGGTAGATCAAAAGCATAGACAGGCGTCTGTGGGATTTGTTTGGGTAAGGTATTACACGCTGGGACAGTCAAAACCATACAGCTCAGCAACAACAGTTTGGCACCTTGCTGAGTCGCAGATGAGCGGAATAAAGTTTGTTTCGCTAAGCCGTGAGGTTTTTCCATCGTCATAAAGTCTATAAATTTGGTTTGAGTATAATTCTGAGCTGTGAAAAGATAAACAGAAGATTATGTGTTCTTGATGAACAGTTTGTGAGTAAAAGTCTATGATGAATATACACTCCGTCGTGTTCTATTTTTATATTGCGATGGCCTTACTTGCGGGGTGGGCGGTGTATCAGGCATGGATCAGTCAAACCAATACGGAGACTATTCATCCGTTTAAAGCCTTTGTGCATTTGTTGGCTTTTTATCTCTCTTATTTACTCATTCCTTTGTTTTTCTTTAGCTTATATGCCGGTTTTCAGGGCTATTATTCATGGCATGAAGCTATTTTTGTGTTTTTGGTTAGTGGTGTGCTGTGTTATGCACGTTTCATTGAACCGCATTTTGTACATGTCAAAACTACTCAATATCAAATCCAAGAAGATTATAAATTACTCAAACCCGTTCGTATTGCCTTAATTGCCGATCTACATATTGGTCTATTTTCAGGGCATGAGCGACAACTGAAAACCATCGTCAAACGACTGAATGAACAAAAACCTGATTTGGTGGTGGTTGCAGGGGACTGGACGTATGAACCTGAAAATACACTGGCAGAAGAATTAGAGGTGTTACAAGAAATTAATGCCCCTGTCTATTCGGTCAATGGTAATCATGATGAGCAGTATCCTGGTCCGCCGATTCAAAATTTGTTAAGACATGCTTTGAAGGTGAATAATGTGATTGATATTGAAGGTCAGATTGTTGAATTTGAAGAGTTTCGTTTGATTGGAGTCGGAGATTTGTGGGCAGGTAAGGCGGATATGCGTTTTATGCCGCATTTACCGCAGGACAAACCATGGGTCATCTTATCGCACAATCCAGACACGGTCGATATGATACCCGCTTTACCCAGCCGTCCTTTAATGCTTTCGGGTCATACCCATGGTGGTCAAGTTGAACTGCCATGGCTCACAGACTATGTAATGAAAAAAGTATCTATATTAGGACACAAAAAAGGCTTGTACCGACATGAACATGCGGATGTGTTTGTCACGGTTGGAACAGGTATGGTGGGTGTGCCGTTTCGTTTTCGCGTACCACCGACGATCGATATTATTGAACTGATTTAAGTTGGGTTTAGAACCAATAAAAAATAAAGCTTAAAACCAAAATGACCACAGCCAAGACGATCCAAAGGTTGTGATTTTTTGTATGAAGCGCTTGTAGGTCTTGTATTGCATCGAGGTTATTCACTGCTGTGCTATGCGGGCTTTGTGGCTGTTGTTGTGTAAAGCTCTGTCCTTCAGACACAAGGGAGCTGCGGTGTCTTAATTCAGCGGTTGATATGCGTTGTTGTTGATGTCGTTTATGGCGATACATGCTTTTTAGTGCAGCATCATGCCGCTTCGTGAGTTCAGTCACGATCTCTTGTGCATCATCGTATTGAAAAGCGGTATGTGTGGCGATGTATTGAATGGCTTGAATAATTTTATTTTCTTCAACTAATACGATGACATCAAGGAGTTGTTCATTGGTGAGTTGTTGTATTTTTTCATCCATTTTTCGGTCCTATTCATCTGTATCTCTCTCTATTTTTGAAGTAAAACGACAGATTTTAAATATGGTTTTTGTAGCGTTTGTTAAAGCATTGGTATAAAAAAACCAGCATCACTGTGCTGGTTTTTAGACATCAAATTCAGGGTCAAATTTGATTATTTACATCATCATTTTTGGTTTCACGGATCATTAAGAACGCACATAAAGACAGTAGTGATGCCGCCGTGAGGTAGTAACCTACTGCGTGTAAACCGTAGGTGGTTGCAAGCTTGGTGGCAATGAGAGGTGCAAATGATGCCCCAAAGATCCCCGCAAGGTTAAAGGTTAGTGCTGAACCTGTATAACGAACGGATATTGGAAAAATTTCAGAGAGCACAGTACCAATTGGTCCATAGGTTAAACCCATGATGGATAAACCAATACACAGGAACAAGAACACAACAAGGGTACTGCCTGATTCCAACATGCTTGAGAACACTAAACCAAATAACGCCGCAGCAACACAGACAGCAATAGATGTGGTTTTACGACCAAATTTTTCCGCTAAAACTGCTGACAAGGGGATGAATGCAGCAAAGCACAGGGTTGCGACCAGTTGAAGTTGTAAGAACTGTTCGCGGGTGTAACCCAGCTGTTTGGTACCCCATTGCAAAGCAAATACCGTCGTGAGGTAGAACACCACAAAGGTACAAATGGCTGCAATGGTACCTAAAATCAACATGCCCCAGTGTTTGGTGATCACTTCTTTAAACGGAATGTTAACTTCTTTTTGCTTGTCTAAAACTTTCTGGAATGCAGGAGTTTCATGTAGTTGTAAACGAATCCATAGGCCTACAATCACCAGTAATGCACTCGAGATAAAGGGAATACGCCAGCCCCATGTCATAAACGCTTCTTCAGTCATAAAATGACCCAGCGTCAAGAATGAACCCGTTGCTAAAATAAAGCCAATCGGTGCGCCCAGTTGGGGGAACATGCCATACCAAGCACGTTTACCTTCAGGTGCATTTTCTGTGGCAAGCAATACCGCACCCGACCATTCACCACCTAAGCCGAGTCCTTGACCTAAACGACACAGCGCAAGCAGTAATGGTGCGGCAATTCCAATTTGTGCATAGGTGGGTAATAAGCCGATACACACGGTTGAAAGTCCCATGGTCAGCAAAGCTGCAACCAAGGTCGCCTTTCGGCCGATACGATCACCTAAATGTCCAAAGAGTGCAGCGCCAATCGGGCGTGCAATAAAGGCAATGGCGAAAGTTGCCAAAGACTGAATGGTTGCAGTCATTGGATCGGTACTTGCTGGAAAGAACAGGTACGGAAAAATAATGACAGCCGCAGTGGCATAAATATAAAAATCGAAGAATTCGATAGTTGTACCTACCAGACTGGCTGTAAGTACGCGGAATTTTGAGTTTACAGGCTGCTGTTCAGCAACAGCAGTATTTAATGACGCCATGGTAGACCTTACACTTAAAAAATAGTCGAACTGAGTTTTAAAAGCGTCATCTTTTTAAAAAAGGCGTAATTTTTTAAAAAAATACGAATGTTCCTCGGGCAGACTACGGAATTAGGGTTGCTAAAAAATGTAGTGTGCGCGGGTTATATCACGTAAAGATAGATGGACAGGAAATGTGATCCTGCACCAATCAATACAAAAATATGCCAGATAGCGTGCGTATATCTTACCTTTTTTAGCGCATAAAACAATGCACCGATGGTATAGGAAAGTCCACCAATGATTAAAAAAGTCAAAGCTGGTTTAGATAAAAAGCGTTGCATATCATCCATTACCAGCACAGCCAGCCAACCCATGAGCAGATAAGCAATCAGTGAGATTTTTTCAAAGCGATGAATGAAAACTAACTTGAATAGTGTACCAATGAGTGCAATCACCCAAAGTGCAATGAGTAGGTAATGGGCTTTTTGCGTGGGCAGTGCGATAGACAAAAATGGAGTGTAGGTGCCTGCAATCAGATAATAAATGGCAGTGTGATCTAATTTTTTATACCAGCCGCGAAGCTCTGGTGATTCCGCAAAATGATACAAGCTTGATGCGGCGAACAATAAAAATAGGCTCAAAGCATAGACCCACAGCCCGATCCATTGTGCTGTTTCTAAGTAAGACCCTTTGATAATCAATAAAATACCGGCTATGAGTGCAAGACCTGCTCCAATAGCATGGCTAATAAAATTGATTCTTTCTTCAACTGGATCGTAGTTTACAACAGGGTGAGCGCTCATAAGTCATGTGCATTTTTATAAAATATACAACTGTATCGTAATTCAAGTTTGCATTTAGCGTAAGACGCTTTAAAATTTAATCGCAATTCTTTTTTTGGTTTCTATTATGACCGTTTCGGTATCGTCCTCTGCACAAGAGCAGCAATTCCTTCAAGCCTTCCAGCAAGCGCTTGAATCTCAAAGTTTTGATCGGATGATTCTGAGTCAATATCAGGGTGAACTGGAGCAACTCGAGAAGATGACTTTTCGAGTCGTCATGTTGCAAGGACAGCCTGTATTGAGCTGTTTATATCGCCATAAAACCCAAGATGTCACCAAAAATTATTCATTAGACACAGCACTTGATACGGTAACTGCACTTTTGGCGCAGTGTAAACAAGCCAATCTGCTGACAACTGAACAAGAGTGGCAACTGAAGAAGAACAAGAAGAAAGCCATACTGACGCAAAGTAAAAATAAAACGGTAACCAAAGCTGTTGAGCAGAAAGGTCATGACCGTGTCAAACAGCGTTTTGTCGATCAAGACAGTTATTTCTTACAGCCGCTTGGTATTACCGATGCAAAAGCGCACATCATTCCCAGTATGGCGCGTAAGTGGAAGCAGATTAATAAGTTTGTCGAAATTTTCTCAGGGGCACTAAGTCATATTCAGCTGCCTGAACAACTGCGCGTGGTCGATTTTGGCTCAGGAAAAGGCTATTTAACTTTTGCTTTATATGATTATTTGCTGAAGCAAGATTTGAACCCTTTTGTGACTGGGGTTGAGCTAAACAGCAAAATGGTGGAATTCTGTCAGGAGGTTGCGGACAAGTCAGATTTTCAGCAACTTGATTTTTTTCAGGGTGATGTTCGGACGTACCAACCTGAACGCCTCGATGTGATGATTGCGCTGCATGCATGTGATGTCGCGACGGACTTTGCGATTCATACCGGCATTCGTTTAAATGCCGAAATGATCATGTGCGCGCCGTGTTGTCATAAAGAATTACGCCCGCAACTGAAAGCTCCGCTCGTGTTGCAACCCATGTTGCAGTTTGGCATTCATGCAGGACAGCAAGCTGAAATGCTGACCGATACTATTCGTGCCTTGTTACTCAAAGCCTATGGCTATGAAACCAAAGTGTTTGAGTTTGTAGCACTTGAGCATACCAGCAAAAATAAAATGATTTTGGCAACCAAGCGTAAGGATTATCAAGCGCCCGATGTTGCTGTCTTGGCACAAATTCAAGCCTTGAAAGAGATGTATGGTATTCAAAAGCATTCACTGGAATTGCTGTTGAATAATCAATGGGATCAGCAAGATGTAGGCTGCAAATGCTGATCTGAACATCACTTTTTAGTGCAATGACCAATATAGAGATGATTTATAGGGAAATGAAAATGCCAAGCTTGAGAATTACGCACGGAACATGGGAAGAGTCGCAACGGGCTGCGAAAATGATTCGTGAGCAGGTCTTTATTCAAGAGCAAAACATTGCTGCTGAATATGAATGGGATGAGCAAGATGAAATCGCAGTTCATTTTGTGGTCTATGAGCAAGATCAAGTCATCGCCACCGCACGACTTTTGCAAAATCATAGTATTGGTCGTGTTGCAGTTTTGAAGTCAAATCGTGGTTTGGGCGTGGGCAAAGTCCTGATGCAGGCGGTGATTGCATATGCCCAACAGCAACAGCGTCCATTTTTAGTCTTGTCCTCTCAAGTGCATGCGCAAGCGTTCTATCAGGCTTTGGGCTTTATGCAAGAGGGTGAGGAGTATTTAGATTGTGGCATTCCGCATATCCATATGCGTTTATCATCCATAAAAAAGCCCTGATCTTTCAGGGCTTTTTTATTAGTCACAGCATATTAGTGACCATGTTCAGATGACATTTTCGCATGTTCATCGGCACTCATGTCGTACTCATCAGCGGTTGCATGTTCTGTGGTATCTTCAGAAGCTGCTTGAGCTCTTGCTTCGCGCGCATCTTTATCCGCTTGTGCTTTGGCCATCGCTTCTTCAGACATTGCAGGCGCGTTTTTAAAAGCATGTTGCTGAGAGTTTTGCTGCGTTTGCTGACTTGGCATATAGTCAGGCTCATTGGTGATCGCAAGGTAGAAGATACCTAAGAAAATTCCACTTAAAATGAAAGCAATAATCAGTGCTTTCCAACCCCATGGTGATTTTTCAGGAGAAGTATTGTCAGTCATGTGCAACAGCCCAATTGAATAAAAATAAATCTAAAACTATGTAACTTTATAACACAAAAAACGGTGTCGGGCTTGAAAAGAATGCACTAAAATAAGTCAAAATTAGATGCTGAATCAGCAGGTTAATTTTGTTGTGTGCTGAGAGTGCAAAAAAGGGATCTGCTGATCCCTTTTTTAAGGTGGAAGTTTTAGCGAATCTGACCCGATGGCACCGATTCAACCAGACGTTGCGGTGCTTTGAAACGCTCACCATACTTCGCTTCAAGTTCACTGGCACGTTGTACAGCTTGGTCTAAACCATATTGATTTAAAAACTGAATTGCACCACCTGTCCACGGTGCAAAACCAATCCCAAAGATCGAACCGATATTGGCGTCAATGACAGACTCAAGGACATTTTCTTCATAACAACGTAAGGTATCTAGCGATTGTACAAACAGGAAGCGGTCTATCATTTCTTGTTCAGAAATATCTACATCTTGCTTCCAATGCTTCAAACCTTCCCAAAGATGCTTTTTACCACCTTCTGGATAATCATAGAAACCTGCACCAGCAGCTTTACCTTTACGGTCAAAAGTATGAATCATGGTTTGAATCACATCATCTGCACCTGAACGCGGTAAATCTTTACCTTCAGCTTGAAGCGCCTTACGGGTTTCATTGGCAACATGTTCAGAAAGTGTTAATGCAACTTCATCTTGAATGGCTAATGGGCCAACGGGCATACCTGCTTTAAGTGCTGCCATTTCAATACGAGCTGGGTGTACACCTTCATGTAATAAACGCAAACCTTCCTGAACAAAAGTACCAAATACGCGACTTGTGAAGAAGCCACGGCTGTCATTCACAACAATCGGAATTTTGCCAATTTGCTGTACATAGTCATATGCTTTTGCCAAAGTTTCAGCAGAGGTATTTTTACCTTTAATGATTTCAACCAATTGCATTTTATCGACTGGACTAAAGAAATGCAGACCAATAAAGTTTGCTTGATCTTTCGATGCATTTGCCAAACCAGTAATTGGTAATGTCGAAGTATTTGAAGCCATCACACCGCCCTCTGCAAGGAATGCTTCGGCTTCTTGAGTGACTTTCGCTTTGAGTTCTTGATTTTCAAATACCGCTTCGATAATTAAATCACAGCCTTTTAAATCTTCCACAGATGCTGTAGCAGTAATTAAACTTAAAACCTGATCACGTTTTTCAGCGGTCATACGACCTTGGGAGACCTTTTTATCCAGTAATTTTTGGCTATAGGCTTTACCTTTTTCTGCATTTTCTACAGAAACATCTTTCAGTACAACGGGAACCCCTTTGATTGCTGTAGAGTAAGCAATACCTGCCCCCATCATACCTGCACCAAGTACACCGACTTTGCTTGCTTGCCATTTTGCAACGTCTTTAGGACGACTCGCACCTGCCTTAATTGCATTCATTCCATGCCAAAAAGTACCGATCATGTTTTTTGAAACTTGACCTGTGGCAAGATAAGTAAAGTAACGTGATTCAATAGTCAGCGCCGTATCCACATCGACTTGCGTACCTTCAACCGCAGCTGCCATGATCGCTTCAGGTGCAGGATAACAACCTTTGGTTTTATCACGGAGCATTGCAGGAGCAATCGCCAGCATTTGCGCAACTACAGGTGTTTTAGGATCACCACCCGGAATTTTATAACCTTTTACATCAAACGGTTGTTGCGACTTTGGATGTTCTTTTACCCAAGCGATGGCTTTATCCATCAACTCTTCAGATGTTTCCGCCGTGTCTTGGATTAAACCAAGAGATTTTGCTTTATCTATACCAAACTGCTTACCTTCCATTAAGAATGGAAAAGCATTTTGTAGACCTAAAAGGCGTACCATACGCACGATACCACCACCACCCGGCAGCAGACCTAAAGTTACTTCTGGAAGTCCAAATTTAGTTTTAGGATCATTCAATGCAATACGTGCATGACAGCCTAAAGCGATTTCCCAACCGCCACCTAAAGCCGTACCATTCAATGCTGCAACCACAGGAACACCTAAAGTTTCGATATAACGAAACTCTGCTTTCATTTTCTGAATCATTTCAAAAAAAGGTGTGGCATCTTCCAAACGTGCTTGGATTAGCTCATCCAAATCACCGCCTGCAAAAAAAGTTTTTTTCGCTGAACGGAAAATAATTCCCGTAATAGAAGTTTCAGATTTCAGTTTAGAAACAATATTTTCCAAAGCCACACGGAAATCACCATTCATGGTATTTACAGATTGGTTTGGAGAATCCAAAGTTAGAATAATAATGCCATCGTCATTTTTTAAATATTGAATTGCGCTCATTATTATTCTCCTTATACCAACTCAATAATGGTCGCAATACCCATGCCACCACCCACACATAATGTTGCCAAGCCACGCTTTTTGCCCTGACGCTCTAATTCATCCAGTAATGTTCCGAGAATCATTGCGCCCGTCGCCCCCAATGGATGTCCCATCGCAATTGCACCACCATTCACATTGATTTTTTCAGCAGGCACTTTTAATTCTGTCATAAAACGCATCACCACAGATGCAAAGGCTTCATTGACTTCAAATAGATCAATATCGTCAATCGTTAAACCAGCTTTTGCCAATGCTTTACGAGCAGCAGGTGCAGGCCCTGTCAGCATAATGGTTGGATCCGAACCCACCAATGCAGTCGCCAATACTTTGGCACGCGGTTTTAAACCTTGTTCTTTGACCGCTTTCTCGGAAGCAAGTAATACAAGTGCCGCACCATCGACAATACCCGATGAGTTTCCTGCGTGATGCACATGGTTAATTTTTTGTGCTTCTGGATATTGTTGTAATGCAATCGCATCAAAACCCATTGCACCCATCATTTCAAAACTTGGATTGAGTTTTGCTAAACCATCTGCTGTTGTTGACGGTTTAATAAATTCATCTTGATCTAAAATGGTCACGCCTGCTTTGTCTTTGATCGCAACCACTGATTGATTGAAATAACCCGCAGCTTGTGCTGCTGCCGCTTTACGTTGCGAATTTGCAGCAAATGCGTCGACATCTGAACGTGTATAACCATCCAATGTTGCAATTAAATCTGCACCAATCCCTTGCGGAACGAAGTGTGATTTTAAATTGGTTTCAGGGTCTAATGCCCACGGGCCACCATCTGAACCCATTGCAATACGTGACATTGACTCAACACCACCTGCAACAACAATGTCTTCCCAACCTGAACGTACTTTTTGCGCAGCCATGTTTACGGCTTCTAAACCTGATGCACAAAAACGGTTAATTTGCACACCTGCAACATCATTATCCCAACCCGCTGCGATTGCCGCAGTTTTAGCAATATCACCACCTTGGTCTGCAATAGGCGTGACACAACCCAATACAATATCATCTACTTTAGAAGTATCTAAATGATGACGATCTTTCAATTCATTCAACAATGTGGTCAATAGCGTAATCGGTTTCACTTCATGCAGTGAACCATCTTTCTTTCCTTTTCCGCGTGGTGTGCGAATGGCGTCAATGATATAAGCCTCGCGCATAGCTGTTCCTTTTTATGACTTTTAAGTTGTTATGCATTTGAGTGTACAAATTAATGGCCGTGATGCAATGACTAGAACGGGTCAGGTCAGATGAGTCTTTTTGCCAATAGACTGAAGATTTGGGCATAAAAAAACCCAAGATCGAAATCTTGGGTTTAGCAATGTGCCGAACCGTCGTCAAACTAAAAAATTAGTGATAGCCGTGTAGTTGGCGATATAAACCGGGTGTAACCCCAGTCCATTTTTTAAAAGCACGGTGGAAGGTACTGGTTTCACTAAAGCCTACTTGCTGTGCTACATCTTCTAAAGTTAAACCCGGATTTAACAGTAGGTGGATTGCGGCATCACGACGTAATGCATCTTTCACACCTTGGTAACTTTTACCTTCAGCAGCTAAGCGGCGACGCAGCGTTTGTGGAGATAAATACAGCATAGAAGCCACATCATTCAGGGTTGGCATTTCCTCACCAATTTGACTCTTCAATACATCACGAATACGTGAAGTGAGTGAGTTGGTGTTTTTAAATTTCACCAACAACTGTGCAGGCGCGGCTTTTAAAAACTCTTCTAACGTTTCTTCATTTTGACGAATTGGTAAGTCCAAATAATCTGCCGCAAAAGTGATTTCGGTACGCGGCATGTCGAACTGCATCACAGGTGCGAAGAACAGAGCATCGTACTCATCTGCATGGGTTGGACGTTCATACCCAAAGTGCACACGTTCTAGCGGTAAACGACGTTCAATCAACCAAGATGCGAGACCATGCCAAATCATCAGCATACTTTCGGTAATGAAGTGATCTGGGTCCATCGATTTCGGAATCTGAGGAACAAGACGAGCTTCATGCTTGTCGCGCTCTAATGTCACCGACCACTCATCGCCAAACAGTTTATAAAACTGTGAAGACAGTTCTAAAGCATCACCTAAGGTTTTGGCATGAATAATCAGCTGACACATGATGGCAAACGTACCTAAACGACGTGGTTGCTTATCGAAGCCAACATGTTCGTCTTGGGTCACCATCCATAACATTTTAACGAAGCGAGTATATTGTTCTGGAGAAATACGGGCTTTAGGTTGACGCAGCAGTTCTGCCTCAATCCCTACGTGAGAAAGTAATGTTTCGACATCCATGCCGAGACGTTTTACGCCAGTTAAAGCCGCATTGACGAAATGGATACTAATGGTATCGCGGCTCATATTTAATCCTTCAGTCTCTTTTATATTCACTTGCGTTTGACCTAAATGACGCTAAAAAAAGTATTTTAGGCAATTTACACTAAAGTTTTTTGCCTTTTTACATGTTAAATTGCCGAAATGATCAAGGTAAATGGCTGAACATGACATTGTTTTGTTGCTTTTATATTTCTAAAATAGCTAAAAAATCAACATAAAAAGAGAAAATAAACATGGATATGGCATTGAAAGGATTGAAAGTTCTCGATTTTTCTACACTTTTACCCGGACCTTTTGCAACAATGTACTTAGCAGACTTAGGTGCAGAAGTGATCCACATCGAGTCTCCAACCCGCCCCGATCTGATCCGTTTAATGCCACCTTATGCCAATGGACAGGCCACTGCACATAGTTATCTCAACCGAAATAAGCATGCTGTCGCTCTGGATTTGAAAGATCCTGCCAATATTGAACTGATCAAATCGAAAATTTCAGACTATGACATTGTGATTGAACAATTCCGTCCAGGTGTGATGCAAAGATTAGGGCTCGATTATCAGACCTTATCTGAAATTAATCCGCGCTTGATCTATTGTTCCATTACGGGTTATGGGCAAACAGGAGGGTATCAAAATAAAGCAGGACACGATATCAACTATGTGGCTTTGTCAGGGATCGCGGGACATAGTGGCCGACAGCACAGTGGACCACCACCAATGGGGATTCAAATTGCGGATATTGCAGGTGGCTCTTTGCATAGTGTGATTGGAATTTTAGCCGCAGTAATTGAAAGACAGCGGAGTGGTTTGGGGCAGTATATTGATATTTCCATGACCGACTGTGTAGTAGGGCTCAGCAGCATGGCCGCAGCTGCGAGCTTAGCAGGGCAGGAAAAACAAGGGCCCGAGCAAAGCTATCTCAATGGTGCGACTTTTTATGACTATTATGAAACGCAAGATGGACGTTATTTATCGATTGGGAGTTTAGAGCCACAGTTTTTATATGGGTTGGCACAAATTTTAGAATTGCCGATTGTGGCTGAAAAAGGAGCCTCATTGGCAACTGATGACCGTCAGGTGGTGAAACAAGCAATAAAAGACAAAATTAAAACCCAAGATTTTGCCACGTGGAATGCAATTTTTCAGCAGCAAGATGTCTGCGTTGAGCCCGTATTAAAGTTGGATGAAGCACTCGATTCGCAGTTAGCCAAAGATCGTGCATGGGTGGTTTCTGTACCTTTACAAGAGGGGAGTACAAAAAGCGAACAACAATTAGCTTGTCCAATTAAGTTTTCACGTTCAAAAATAAGATATGAATTTATAGGCAAACCGCTCGGTTTTGATTCTTTATAAATATCATATAGCGATAATTTGAATATATTTAAAACAAAAAAACGTCATAAAATGGGTTTTTATACAAATAAAGCGTATCATATCGATTAGTTGTAATTTTGTAAGAAAGGTCACCAATTATGAATAAATGTAAAAGAAGTTGGTGTTTTAACCTCAGTCTCTTAGCGCTCAGTTGCTGCTTTCAAAGTGTGTATGCTGCAAATGCCTTTGAGGCAGAAAGCCCTTGGATGCTGGGTGACTGGAATGGTCAGCGCAGCGCATTGCAGCAAAAAGGCTACGACTTTAGCTTTGGTTATACGGGTGAAATGGCAACGTTGCTCGATGCCTCGCATTCTTCAAGTCATGGTACCGAATATGCAGACCAGTTTGCATTTGGTACACACTTCGATTTAGACAAGATTTTGGGTTGGCAGGATACTGAGGCTCAAATCACCATTACCGAACGCAATGGGCGTTCACTTTCTCAAACATCCGATGCTTTAGATGGACATTTAAGTTCCACTCAAGAAGTGTGGGGACGTGGACAGACGTGGCGTTTAACGGATTTGTGGATTAAGAAAAAGTTCATGGATCAAAAGTTAGACATCAAAGTCGGTCGTTTTGGTGAAGGGGAAGATTTCAACAGTTTCGACTGTGATTTCCAAAACCTTGCGCTCTGTGGCTCTCAAGTTGGTAACTGGGTCGGTGACCAGTGGTACAACTGGCCTGTCAGCCAATGGGCTGCACGAGTCAAATATAACCTTCGGCCAGACCTGTATGCACAAGTCGGGGTGTATGAATATAACCCTGAAAACTTAGAACGTGGCAAAGGCTGGAACTTAAGTACTGACGGTTCGCAGGGAGCCATTATTCCTGCTGAAGTGGTGTGGCAACCTGCTGTAGGTGTAAATAAGTTACCTGGTGAATATCGTGCGGGTTATTACTACAGTTCGGCAGATGCCACAGACATTCAAAACCCACAGCAAACCTCACATAAACAAGGCGGCTGGGTTGTTGCCAAGCAACAATTCACAGCACATCATGGTAATGCCGCGCGCGGTTTAACAGGTTTTGTGAATCTCACGCTACATGATTCAGATACCAATAAGGTTCGTGACATGCAGAACATTGGTTTGGTCTATAAAGGCGCTTTTGATACCCGCCCTCAAGATGAAATCGCGATTGGCCTAGCCCGTATTAATATCAATGATGATGTCAATGACGCGAATATTGTCAATAACAGCGTCAAAGCCCGTTTACAAAGTGAAGAGTATGATGCCGAGATTTACTACGGTATTCATGCAGCCAACTGGTTAACCATTCGTCCCAATATCCAATATATCCGCCATGTAGGCGCATATAAAAATGGTGAAAATGCATGGGTCGGCGGAATTAAATTCCAGACCGCATTTTAGTTTCTAGATCGATAAGTATTTGTCCAGCAAGGTTGATAAAAACTTTTAACGGTTGTTCAAAGCATAAAACTGTTCGAAATAAGTCGTTTGGACAGATACTTAAAATCTAAAAACTGTCTAGGTGTTCATATCGATATTAAAACGATACGAGCTTTTAACAGAATCTAAGGAAAAGGTGGTCAATATGAGTACTCCGTCTTCAGGTTCAGGACTTAAAACTTTTACAGCTGTGATTGCTGTGATCTTTGGTTTAGTCCTGCTGATAGGAGGGATTTATCTTGCAGTGCTTGGTGGGTCTTGGTACTACATCATTGCAGGTTTACTCTTCATCGCGACTGCAGTTCTACTGCAAAAATTAAAAAGTACGGCATTAATCGTTTATGCGTTGTTGGTCTTGGGTACAGTGATTTGGGGCTTATGGGAAGTGGGTTCAGACTTCTTTGCCTTGGCGCCACGCTTAGATATCCTTGGTTTATTTGGTTTATGGCTACTCATTCCAGCGGTCACACGCGGTTTTGACAATGCTAAAAGTGCAAAACTAGTTTTAACAGGTTCACTGGCGGTGACTATTGCCGTGATGATTTTTGCTGTGTTTAATGATCCTCAAGAAATTCGAGGTGAACTGAGCAGCAAGCAACCTGCAACCGCACAGTCCATTCCGGGTGTTGCTGATGGCGACTGGCCTGCTTATGGTCGTACTCAGTCTGGTTTGCGCTATTCTCCTTTAACGCAAATTAATTCTGAGAATGTTAAAGATTTAAAAGTGGCTTGGACCTATAACACAGGTGACTTTAAAACAGAAAATGACTCTGGTGAAACCACCAATCAGGTCACCCCAATTAAAGTTGGGGACAATATGTATATCTGTACCACGCACCAAAAACTGGTTGCCCTCGACCCAGCGACAGGTAAGGCGAAATGGACTTTTGATCCGAAGTTGAAATCGGACAATACTTTTCAGCATTTAACCTGTCGTGGCGTGTCTTATTATGATGCGAACAATACAGTTGGTTTTGAAGCCAGCTTGCAACATAAAAAGTCATCGTCTGAGTTGTGCCCACGTAAAGTAATCTTACCTGTCAATGATGGTCGTTTGGTTGCCATCAATGCTGATACTGGTGAGCGTTGTACGGACTTTGGTAAAAATGGTGAAGTCGACTTACAAAAAGATATGCCATTCCCTTATCCGGGTGGTTATATCCCAACTTCTCCACCTGTGGTCACAGGCACGACGATTATTATTGCGGGTTCAACCACAGATAACTATTCAACTGAAGAACCTTCAGGTGTGATTCGTGGTTATGATGTGAATACCGGCGCATTGTTGTGGGTCTTTGACACAGGTGCCGAAGATCCAAATGCGATTCCCGCTCCGGGTCAAAAGTATGTTCAAAACTCACCGAATGCATGGGCACCATTAGCCTATGATGCAGCCTTGGATATGGTTTACATTCCAACGGGTGTGGGTACGCCAGATATTTGGGGCGGTAACCGTACTGAGTTGCATGAGCGTTATGCTAACTCAATGCTGGCACTGAATGCTTCAACAGGTAAGTTGGTGTGGAACTTCCAAACCACGCATCATGATTTGTGGGATATGGATGTACCATCACAGCCGACATTGACGGATATTAAAGATAAGTCAGGCAAAATGGTTCCTGCCATTTACGTATTAACGAAAACGGGCAATGCCTTTGTTCTAGACCGTCGTACTGGTGCAGCCATTGTTCCAATTACGGAAAAACCTGTACCACAAACAGTGAAACGTGGGCCGCAAACCAAAGGTGAGCGTTACTCTGCGACACAACCTTTCTCTGACTTTGACCTTGCGCCAAAAGAGAAACTGACGGATAAGCAAATGTGGGGTGCAACCATGTTTGACCAGTTGATGTGCCGTGTGTCTTTCCACAAACTGAACTATGACGGTATTTATACCCCACCTTCAGAAAATGGAACTTTAGTTTTCCCAGGCAACTTGGGTGTATTTGAATGGGGCGGTATGTCCGTTAACCCTGATCGTCAAATCGCGGTGATGAACCCAATCGGTTTACCGTTTGTTTCTCGACTCATTCCAGCCGATCCAAACCGTCCGAAAACAGCCAAAGGTGCAGGCACCGAAGCGGGTGTACAACCGATGTATGGTGTGCCTTACGGTGTAGAGATCAGTGCGTTCTTGTCTCCATTTGGTTTGCCATGTAAACAGCCTGCTTGGGGCTTTGTGGCGGGTGTGGATTTAAATACTCACGAAGTTGCATGGAAACGTCGTATTGGTACAATCCGTGACAGCTTACCGGGGATTCAATTACCACCATTTAAAATGGGGGTGCCTATGCTTGGTGGTTCAATCTCAACTGCGGGGAATGTGATGTTTGTCGGTGGTACGCAGGATAATTATATCCGTGCCATCAATGTGACCAATGGTGATGAACTTTGGAAAGGTCGTCTACCAGCGGGCGGTCAAGCTACACCAATGACCTATGAAGCCAATGGTAAGCAGTATGTGGTCATTATGGCGGGTGGTCATGGTTCATTTGGGACCAAGATGGGAGATGCTTTGGTGGCATATGCCTTACCCGATGCAAAATAATCTTTTGTAGTCATTTAAACTTTCAAATAGCCTGATTCGTCAGGCTATTTTTATGTGCAATCGGTTTAAAAGGGTAAAGTGAGAACGAGGAAGCAATAGAAAAATTGAGATCTGCCCAGAAAGCCAGGTTTAAAATTTATGCGGTAGCAATGCATTGGTTAGTGTGTATGTGATAGGCTGAACGGAGTTAGCTGAATAATGTATAAGTATCTAATAAAAAATACTTTAATCAGAAAAAACCTTTAGGATTAGGGACAAACAGTACATCTACTTATCCTTATCAATAAAACAGCTATGAAATATGTAAAAAACGCATTTTGTTGATAGTTTAAATCTCGTTATGCTGTCAGCCGTTATAATGAAACTACTAGCTGTACGCCATGTATTTATATACTGATTTCGATCAGCAACTGATCAATGAACGTGTTGCACAGTTCCGTGACCAAACGGAACGTTATTTAGCTGGAAAACTCACTGAAGATGAGTACCGCCCATTACGTCTTCAAAACGGTCTCTATGTACAACGCTATGCGCCAATGTTACGTATTGCTGTGCCTTATGGCTTAATGAACTCAACGCAATTGCGCAAAGTTGCAGAACTTGCAACTGAGTTTGACCGTGGTTATGCACACGTTTCAACCCGTCAGAATATTCAGTTTAACTGGCCTGCGCTAGAAAATGTTCCAGACATGCTTCAAGAGCTAGCTTCTGTACAAATGCATGCAATCCAAACTTCGGGTAACTGTATTCGTAACACGACTACAGACCAATATGCAGGTGTGGTTGCTGGTGAAGTGGCTGATCCACGTCCAACGTGTGAATTGATCCGTCAATGGTCAACCTTCCACCCAGAATTTGCTTTCTTGCCACGTAAGTTCAAGATTGCGGTATCAGCACTTGAAGAAACTGATCGTGCAGCGACCTCATTCCATGATATTGGGGTGTATATCGTTAAAAATGAAGCGGGTGAGATCGGCTATAAAATTAAAGTCGGTGGTGGCTTAGGTCGTACCCCTGTGATTGGTAGTTTCATTCGTGACTTCTTGCCACGTGAAGACCTGATTGCCTATTTAGAAGCCGTACTGCGTGTTTATAACTTGCACGGTCGCCGTGATAATAAATACAAAGCACGTATTAAGATTTTGGTGAAAGCGTTGACGCCTCAAGTCTTTGCTGAAAAAGTCGAAGCTGAGTTTGCGCATACCATTAAAACTTTAAAAATTCAGCCTGAAATTTTGCAGAAATTAGACGAAGAATTTATACCGTTTGATTATCAAGATTATGCAGACGAAGATTTTTCTGAACAGTTTGCTGCACATCCAAAATTCAAACAGTGGTTCAATATCAACACCAATGCTCACAAAGTGAAGGGCTACCGTATTGTAACGATTTCGTTGAAACGTACGGGTATTGCACCGGGTGACGTGACCACGGAAGAGATGAATTTGATTGCAGACCTTGCAGACAAATACACCTTTGGTGAACTGCGGACCACGCATGAGCAAAATATTTCTTTGGTGGATGTTCCGCAGAAAGATTTATTTGAATTGTGGACTATTCTTGAGAAAAACAATTTAGCTCGTGCGCACATTGGTTTCTTAACCGACATTATTTGCTGCCCAGGCGGTGACTTCTGTTCACTGGCAAATGCGAAATCAATTCCTATTTCAGAAGCGATTTCACGTCGTTTTGATGACTTAGATACCATTTATAACCTTGGCAAACTTGATCTGAATATTTCAGGTTGTATGAATGCCTGTGGTCACCACCATGTGGGGAATATCGGTATTTTAGGTGTGGACAAAAAAGGCGCTGAGTTCTACCAAATCACTTTGGGTGGTAATGCCGATCATGATGCTTCAATTGGTGACATTCTAGGCCCATCATTTGCAGCTGAAGTTGTGCCAGATATCGTTGAAGAGATTTTAAATACCTATCTTGACCTTCGTGCTGAGGGTGAAGAATTCATCGATACTTATCGCCGTGTGGGCATTCAACCCTTTAAGGAGCGTGCATATGCTTAATCTAGCACTACAAGTCCTCTCTAAAGATGGCTCGATTGCAGACAATACTTATCAAGTGATTGGTGAAGATGGTGTTTTACCGCAAGGTGATGTGGTTTTAACGGTTGAGCAGTTAGATCAATTGGCTGAAGTTTCAGGTAAAAAAGCACTCCTTGTTACAGTTGATGCCTCTCCTGAAACGCATGATTTCCCTTTAGATCAGCTAGATGCCATCTTTATTGATTTTGCGGGTTTTAACGATGGTCGTGGCTATTCATTTGCAGCGTTATTACGCCGTCAAGGTTTCCAAGGCGAACTACGCGCAACGGGTGATGTGTTTAAAGATGTCTTGAACTACATGAAACGTTCAGGCTTTGATACCTTTGTTATTAAAGAAGGTAAAGACATTCTTGAAGCTGCTGCGGGTTTAAATGATTTTCGAAATCCGTATCAAGCATCAACAGCCGTTGCACAAGCCAGTTATCAAACGGGCGCTTAAATTTTCAAGTGAATAAAAAGCTGGACTTCGGTTCAGCTTTTTTGTATTTATACGCAGCATTTTTGATGAATAAATTGAAGAAAAAGAAGCAGGTAAATTGGACATGATGGCACTTTTTGCAAAAATTAATCCCGGTGTCATTTGGCTACTTATTGCTATTGCTACAGATGTGCTTTCGACTTTTTATTCCGCAAAAGGTAATGGCTTGGTCAATAAATTGGATCAAGGCATTGCACTGGTGCTTTATATGATTTCTTTTGCGTGTGCAGCCTATGCTTTAAAATTTATGCAAGCGGGAATTTTATATGTGCTGTGGTCTGGCATTGGTGTCATTGCCACAGCACTTCTTGCTAAAGCATTTTTAGGACAGAGCATCGATTTGGCTGGATGGCTCGGTATAGGTTTTATTACCGTGGGGCTCACTATTATTGCGCAATTTTCAAATATTGATGTTTAAAAAGAAAAAAGCTTTTATCCTTCTTCTAATTGGCAATTCACCATCCATTTAATTCCAAACTGATCGGTAAATGCACCATAGAGTGCGCCCCAAAACGTTTTCTCTAGAGGCATTTCTATTTTTCCATTGACTGAAAGTGCATCAAATAAGCGTTTTGCATCGGCTTGTTCATGGGCATCTAAGTTAATGGAAATATAGTGGTTGTTGCCTACAGTAAAGACGGTATTGCTTTGAGCGCAAAACTGATCATTGGTATCCGAAGCCATCAGAATCGTGCTGGCATTGATGGGAAGCGAAACATGCATGATTTTTTGTTGGTCAGCTTCGGAAAGGGTGACTGAACTTTCATCTGAAGGTAAGTCTCCATAACGCATAAACGTTGCAAACTCTCCACCAAAGACAGATTTGTAAAAATTAAAAGCGGCTTCAGTTTGACCATCAAAGTTGAGGTAGTGATTCAGTTGCATTGTCTTATCCTTGTTGTTTTTTTCATCGTAATTTTAACAAGTCGTTGAGATCGACCCTAATACAATCTTGTAATAAAAAATCCCTCGCAGTCGAGGGATTTTCATAAATGTCGCTTTTATATCAGCTAATTATCCAATGTTTTATTGTATAAAATATGTCAATAAAAGAGGGGTACTTGCATCTTAAAGTAATTCAATCGCTACAGCAGTCGCTTCACCACCACCGATGCAGAGTGCTGCAATCCCTTTTTTACCACCTGTGCGTTTAAGCGCATGAATCAAAGTCAGGATAATACGTGAACCGGTTGAGCCGACAGGGTGACCCAGTGCGCAGGCTCCACCATTGATGTTCACTTTTGCAGGATCAAGTTTGAAGTCATCGATTGGACACATAGTTACCATCGCAAAAGCTTCATTGATTTCCCAAAGGTCTACGTCCTGTGCATTCCAACCTGTTTTCTTAAGTACTTTTTCAATTGCACCGACTGGTGCAATGGTGAACTCTGATGGATGCTGTGAGTTCGATGCATAAGCCACAATTTTGGCTAATGGTGCTAAACCTTTGTTCGATGCATTTTCTGCTGACGTTAAAACCAGTGCAGATGCGCCATCCGAGATTGAGCTTGCATTTGCCGCAGTGATGGTACCATCTTTAGCAAAAGCAGGGCGAAGGCTTGGAATTTTTGCAATGTTGGCATTGAACGGTTGTTCATCTTTATCAACGACAACATCACCTTTGCGAGATGAAACTGTCACAGGCACGATTTCATCGGCAAAGTAACCTTCGTTGACCGCTGTTTGTGCGCGCTCTAAAGAGCGAATCGCGAATGCATCCATTTGCTCACGCGTATAGCCTCGGGTGTTGGCCATATCTTGTGCAAAAGAACCCATCAATCGGCCTGTTTCAGCATCTTCTAAGCCATCAAGGAACATGTGGTCTTTAACATCGCCATGCCCCATACGGTAGCCTGCGCGTGCTTTGGTTAAAATATAAGGAGCATTGGTCATCGACTCCATGCCACCTGCAACCACGATATTTGCTGAACCTGCTTTGATCATATCCGCAGCTTGCATTACTGCTTTCATGCCAGAACCACATAATTTATTGATGGTCACGGCACCTGTTGAATCAGGTAAACCTGCTTGGCGCATAGCTTGACGTGCTGGACCTTGCTTTAATCCAGCAGGTAGAACACAGCCCATGATTACTTCTTCTACATCGTTTGCGTGTAGGCCAGCACGAGCAATCGCTTCTTTAATCGTCACAGCACCGAGTTCAGGAGCGGTTACACTGGCTAAACTACCTTGAAAACCGCCCATTGCCGTACGAGCACCATTCACAATTACGATGTCTGTCATTTTCTTCTCCGAATCACTTATACGTTTTGTTGGAAACTTAAGCAGTATATGCAAATTTGCTAGCGAGAAAAGCTGAAAACGTGATTATGGACTCATGGGTCTAGTTACAGGTATTGATGAGTTCAGTTCGGATCTGCCCCATTTTGCTCATGACCAGTTTAAAGTGATCCTGACTTTGTATAGAGCAGTAATAGAAGGTTCCATTTGAGCCAAGGGGGAGGCCATTTTCAGCTTTGAAGCTTAAAGATGGAAGACTGAGTGCGCCACGCCAATCAAGATTGCCATATTTGAGCTGCTGTTGTTCTGTCCGAATGATCGTTTCGCTGGTATCTACTTGTCGGTTTTTATTATTATCGATAAATACAATAAAGCCTGTGTTCCATTGGTGATTCTGACATTGAACGAGGTCTTGACTTGGACAAATGGTGATATTTTGACGTTGCAGGTTGGCCATATTTTTGGCTGCCTGAATACTATTTCGTAATGTATTCAGTGTTTTGCTTCGCTCTTGTGAGGCCATATACTGATGAAAGTGAGGAAGCGCGATTGTACAAATGATCAGAATAATGCTAATGGTGATCATGAGTTCAAATAATGTGAACCCTTTTTTATTTATAAAAAACATATGGTTATCCAGTTTTATTGTTGTGGGCTATTTTTAATTTATTAAAGCTTTGTTTATCAAACAAATTTTATACATAATTAGTAGTACTCAACTTGTTTAAAAAACTGTTAAAATGCAAGACAAGTGAAAATAAGCTATTCGCAAGTAAAAATTGAGTAAAAAATTACCGAATTACAACGGAATTTGTAAGTAATTTTGTCAATAATTTACTTGATTAAAGTTATCAAGCACTTGGAAAAAAAATAAAGTGTTTGTATGATTCATTGCGAATAGCTTAAAAATAAAACTGGGGTATAAAAAAGCCTATCTCAGAATGGTTAAATAATTTTAAGCTTAGCTTGAAAAACAATTGTTATCTCTGGAGGATAAATCCATGAAAATGAGTCGTATTGCATTAGCAATGCTCGTAGCTGCTCCTTTAGCTGCTGCAAACGCGGGCGTAACTGTTACTCCATTAATGCTTGGTTACACTTTCCAAGACAGTAAACACAATAATAGCTGGGATGATCATTTAACAGGTGGTCCTGAGCTACAAGACGATTTATTCGTTGGTGCAGCGCTTGGTGTTGAATTGACTCCTTGGTTAGGTTTCGAAGCTGAATACAACCAAGTTAAAGGTGATGTAGACGGTCTTGCTGCTGGCGCTGAATACAAGCAAACTCAAATCAACGGTAACTTCTATGCTACTTCTGATTTGATCACTAAAAACTACGACAGCAAAATCAAGCCATACGTACTTTTAGGTGCTGGTCACTACAAATATGACATTGATGGTATTGCTAAAGACGAAGAAGGTACTTTAGGTAATGCTGGTTTCGGTGCTTTCTGGCGCTTGAACGATGCTTTGTCTCTACGTACTGAAGCTCGTGCTACTTACAACATCGATGAAGATTTCTGGAACTATACAGCACTTGCTGGTCTTAACGTAGTTCTTGGTGGTCACTTGAAACCTGCTGCTCCAGTAGTAGAAGTTGCTCCAGTTGAGCCAGTTGCTCCAGTTCAACCACAAGAGTTAACTGAAGACCTTAACATGGAACTTCGTGTGTTCTTTGATACAAACAAATCAAACATCAAAGACCAATACAAGCCAGAAATCGCTAAAGTTGCTGAGAAGTTAGTTGAATATCCAAACGCTACTGCTCGCATCGAAGGTCACACAGACAACACTGGTCCACGTGCATTGAACGAACGTTTATCTTTAGCTCGTGCTAACTCTGTTAAATCGTCTCTAGTAAACGAATACAACGTTGACCCAGCTCGTTTGTCTACTCAAGGTTTCGCTTGGGACCAACCGATTGCTGACAACAACACTAAAGAAGGCCGTGCTATGAACCGTCGTGTATTCGCGACAATTTCTGGCAGCCGTACAGTTCAAGCTCAATAATCTGAGTTTTAACTAAAAAACGACTCTTCGGAGTCGTTTTTTTATGTCTAAAATAATGAAATTTATGTTAACTCGTGTTGATCAAAATAAACTTGAGCTCAATGCAAGAGCCTTTAAGGTTTACGGTGGTCATGGTTAGTTACGTATAGGATATTAAATACAGTTAGAAGTATTTAATTTTAGAGGATGAATATAAGAAGAATGAAAAGTGGATTTTCGTCACTCATGCTTCACGACATCGATAATAATTTTGCCTTTAGAATGAATGGATATTTCTAATTATTTATTTTTATAAAGATTTGTTTGCCAGCGAGATAATATTTCTGGCTTGATATTTAGGGGCTAGGAATTAGATAGAGATCAGTACTCAATGAACCGTAACATTTAGTTATGGCGGTGCGAATTGAGAGGCTAAATTTTTACTACCTAAATATGTAAATTGTTCATCGCGCAAGTGAACTGATATTGATGGAAGAATATTAACTAATTTTAGGCTAGATCCGAATCCTAGATATCGACTCTATGTAACTTCAAGAGTTGAACCATGCTATTGATGGATGTGTGCATGATTGAAAAGTTACGGTTTAAGTAAATGAATGATGACAATAAAAAACAGCCCGAAGGCTGTCTTTTGTGATGAAAGGATTTTATTCGCGATCAGGATTCATTGGACTGACATCCATTTCTTGGTAAGAAACCAGTTTGGTTTTGTATTTCCATTTATAGCCTAGCCAAATCGCCAAGAATAAGAAAATACCAATATAGGTCGATAAAACCGAGAGCCATTCGCCATCAAGTACCGCTTGGTAGTTTTGACCTAAAACAACAATCGCACACAGAATAAAGGCAAACCACGGTGCAAAGGGGAAGAATTTCGCACGATAAGCTAAGTCTTCAACCTTATGACCTTGGGCAACATAGCCTTTACGGAAACGATAGTGTGAAACAGCAATCCCTAACCAAACAATAAAGCCACACATACCCGACATATTGAGCAGCCAATTAAAGACCTGTTCTTCGCCAATGAAGGTGGTTAAGAAGCAAAGTGCAGCAATTGCAGTTGTCGCATAAAGCGCATTCATGGGTACGCCGCGTGGGTCTAATTTGGCAAACACTTTAGGTGCACTGCCATTTTGGGCCATATTGAACAGCATACGCGTAGATGAATACATCCCTGAATTACCTGCCGATAGAATCGCGGTTAAAATCACGGCATTCATAACGCTGGCAGCAAAGGCAAAACCAGCTTTTTCATACAGGAGGGTAAATGGAGAGAGTGCAATATTCTCTGATGAAGCCGCTTGTAACAAAAGTGGATCATCATATGAAATGAGTGTGCCGATAATGAAAATACACACCACATAAAACAGTAGAATACGCCAAAAAATCTGTTTGATGGCAATCGGAATCGTCTTTTGTGGATCTTTCGATTCACCTGCAGCAACACCGACCATTTCGGTACCTTGGAACGAGAACCCTGCAATCATCGCCACACCAATCAGTGCAGATAAGCCACCAACGAAGGGCGCTTCACCTTTGCTCCAGTTGGCAAAAGTTGCGACACCAGGCGTCATCATGATTTTACCAATCATGAAAATACCAATGATGATAAATACAATGATGGCAAGGACTTTAACCAAGGAGAAGAAGAATTCACTTTCACCAAAGCCTTTGACTGTCAGTGCATTGATCCCAAAGACAACAGCTAAGAAGAGAGCACTCCAGTAGAAACCGGGCAGGTCGGGAAACCAGAATTTCATGATGAATTGGACTGCAACCAATTCAAATGCAACCGTAATGGCCCAGTTATACCAATAGTTCCAGCCAAGGGCGAAACCAAAACCGCCTTCAACATACTTGGTGCCATAGGTGAAAAATGCACCCGATGTTGGGTTGTGTGTTGCCAACTCACCCAGACTGGTCATGAGAAAGTAAATCATCACACCAATTAGGCAGTAAGCTAATAACGCCCCGCCAGGACCAGCATTTGCAATGGTCGCACCTGAGGCAAGGAATAAACCTGTACCAATTGAACCACCAATCGCGATCATATTCAGATGGCGAGCTCCAAGCTTCCGCTTGAGTTGAGCTGGTTGAGTCGTTTCGCTCATCATTGTTCCTTAAGATTTCTTTTGTGTGCTAGCAAACAGCACTTTAAAGCCTTGTTGATCGGCTTTGGTTGTACATTGGCCAAAACTTTGCTCAATGAGTAATGGATAATTCAGAAAGCGGTTGGCAACAATCCACAACTCGCCATCCGATTTAAGATGGCGACGGGATGTTTTGCATAAATTTTCGCTGGCATTGTAATCTGTATGAATGCCTTGATGGAATGGGGGATTGCTGACGATTGCGTGTAAAAACAGAGGGGCATCCTCAATTCCGTGTACCGCTTTAATCTCAAGTTGTTCTGGTAAAAGGTTATTTTTCTCAAAAGTCATTTTTGTTGAAGCTAATGCAAAGGCATCGACATCGAGTGCAAAAATGCGATTTTTCGGATTTAACTTGGCCAAATAAGCACTGATCACGCCTGCACCACAGCCAAAGTCTGCAATTTTTCCAGAAGTGACCTGTGAAAGGTGAGGCAATAACACGGCTGTACCCACGTCCAGACGATTTTGACTAAACACACCCGGTAATGCGCAAATCTGTAATTCACCTTTCGGGGTGGGCACGGTATAGAGTTGTGCCCAATCGGCCAAAGGTTTTGCGGTTACGGTTTTTTCGGTGACTAACTGCCACATTTGACAATGTCGAGCGCTGTCTAATTTGAGGGTTTTACCAAAAGGTTGCAGCTGTTTAGACGCGCGTTCTACACCGCCTTTCTTTTCACCGACTAAAAAGATCGATGCGCCTACGGCCAAACGACTCACCAGTTGGTGTAGCACATAATTGAGTAGTTCTTTTGACTTTGGAACAAACACGATGGCTTGATCAAAAGCGACATCAGGTAAATCTGTATCAAAATGCACATCACTTTGTTGGTTTTGGAAATATTGTAATTCGTTAAAATTCCATGTCCAAAAATGTGGTTCTACAGTACCAATTAGCTGTGTGTTTAATTCGTCACACGGTGCATTGACCAGTAAAACTGAACCAGAGAGAAATTCTTGCTGGCGAAGAACAACTTCACTTCTTGGATCCATTTTATATACTCCATTGTAAAAACGATGCCCAGACAGTGCTGGGCAAAGTGCATACTGAAATGAACAATTATTTCTTCGTTTCAGGAAGAATAATATTTAATAACAAGGCTGCAATACCACCTGTCGCAACACCCGAGCTAAAGATGTTACGGAATAATTCAGGTAAATGTTCCAAAATTTGTGGAACTTGTGCAACACCCAAGCCAAGCGCCAATGAAATGGCAATAATCAGTAGTGCGCGGCGGTCAAGATGAATACCTGACAGAATGTTAATTCCAGAAGCTGCTACAGCTCCGAACATCACCATCACAGCACCACCTAAAACAGCTTGAGGGACTGCCTGAATCACCCCTGCAACAGCAGGGAGTAAACCCAGAATCACTAATAATGCGGCAATCCAGATGCCGACATAACGGCTCGCAACGCCAGTGAGTTGAATTACGCCATTGTTTTGTGCAAAGACCGAGCTAGGGAAGGTGTTGAAAATGCCCGCAAGGAAAGAGTTTGCACCATTCACCAAGACACCGCCTTTAATACGCTCCATCCATGTTGCACCATCCACGGGCTGGTTGGAAAGTTTTGAAGTCGCAGTAATATCACCAATCGCCTCTAAAGACGTCACAAGGTAAATAAAGGCCATTGGAATAAACAAACTCCAAGAGAAGTCTAAACCAAAGTGCATTGGGGTTGGAATTTGAACCAGAGGTGCATCCTGAAGACCGGAAAAGTCGAGATGCCCCATAAACCCTGCCAATACATAACCGACAATCAGTGCGATTAAAATAGCCGAGCTTTTCACCCAAGTAATACGAATACGGTTCAATATAATGATCAGTGCCAATACTGTACACGACATGATTAAGTTGTCTGTATTGGCAAAGGTATTGTTTGACATGGCTTGATAGCCACCACCCATGCTGATCAGACCTTCTTTAATGAGGGTCAAACCAATCAATAACACCACAATGCCTGTGACCAATGGGGTAATGAGCATTTTCACCCAAGGCAGAATACGTGACACGCCCATTTCAATAAATGAACCTGCGATTACCACACCAAAAATTGCAGCCATGACGGATTCTACAGGAGTACCAGCAGCAACCATGGCAGAGCCAATTCCAATAATCGGTCCGATAAAGTTAAAACTGGTGCCCTGAACAATCAATAAGCCTGCACCAAAAGGTCCAACTTTTTTACATTGTAAGAAGGTTGCAATCCCTGAGATGACCAAAGACATGGATAAAATCATGTTAGTGTCTTCTTTCGACACACCAAGCGCTAGGCAGATGAGTAAGCCTGGAGTAACAATTGGGACAATAATTGCAAGGAGATGTTGAAAGGCAGCAAGAAAAGCAATGATTGGGCGAGGGCGGTCGTTTAAACCATAGACCAAATCGAGTTGATCTGTTTGATTGGGAGAGAGATTTTGATCAGACATATGTCAAAGGGTGTTAGCAAGGTGGCGCTATTCTAATCGCTTTACACAGCTTTACAAAATTAATTACACACCACTTATCAAAAAAAATGAGTCTGTCAATAAACTGTCACTACTAAATTCTATTATTTTTCTGTATAATTTGCCCTCAAACTTTAGGCGTATCGAATTTACATGTCAGATATCAAAACTCTCCGCAACATTGCCATCATTGCGCACGTTGACCACGGTAAAACCACTCTAGTAGACAAACTTTTACAGCAATCAGGTGCACTTGGCGATCGTGCAGGCGAGATTGAGCGTGTCATGGATTCAGGCGCGATTGAAAGTGAACGTGGTATTACCATTCTTGCAAAAAACACTGCAATCAAATGGTTAGATGCACGTACCAATACAGAATACCGTATTAACATCGTCGACACCCCAGGACACGCAGACTTCGGTGGTGAAGTTGAACGTGTAATGTCGATGGTTGACTGTGTACTTCTTCTTGTCGACTCTCAAGAAGGCCCAATGCCACAAACTCGTTTCGTAACGCAAAAAGCGTTCGCACGTGGTTTGAAGCCAATCGTAATTATCAACAAAGTCGACAAGCCAAGCGCGCGTCCAGATTGGGTTATTGATCAAGTATTTGATTTGTTTGATAACCTTGGTGGTTCTGACGAACAGTTAGACTTCCCAGTTGTTTACGCTTCAGGTCTTCGTGGTGTTGCTGGTCCATCTCCAGAAGAATTAGCGGAAGATATGACGCCGTTGTTCCAAACAATTGTAGACATTGTTGAACCACCAGCAGTCGATGTTGATGGTCCATTCCAAATGCAGATTTCATCACTTGACTATAACAGCTTCGTTGGTGTTATCGGTGTTGGTCGTATTCAACGTGGTTCTGTAAAATTAAACACACCAGTAACTGTGATTGATAAAGACGGTAAGACACGTAACGGTCGTATCTTAAAAATCATGGGTTACCATGGTTTAGAGCGTGTTGATGTTGAATCTGCTCAAGCAGGCGATATCGTGTGTATCACAGGTATTGATGAACTTCATATTTCTGACACCATTTGTGATCCGAAAAATGTTGAAGCTTTACCAGCATTGTCTGTAGATGAACCTACAGTAACCATGACTTTCCAAGTAAACAACTCTCCGTTTGCGGGTAAAGAAGGTAAATTTGTTACTTCACGTAATATCCGTGAACGTCTTGACCGCGAATTAATTCACAACGTTGCGCTTCGTGTTGAAGATACTGATAGTCCTGATAGCTTTAAAGTATCAGGTCGTGGTGAACTTCACCTTTCAGTTCTTATTGAAAACATGCGTCGTGAAGGCTTCGAGATGGGCGTATCACGTCCACAAGTAATCTTGAAAGAAGTTGATGGCGAAAAGCAAGAGCCATACGAAAACGTAACATTTGACGTTGAAGAACAGCACCAAGGTTCTGTAATGGAACAAATGGGTCACCGTAAAGGCGAAATGACGAATATGGAAGTTGACGGTAAAGGCCGTATCCGTATTGAAGCAACTGTTCCTTCACGTGGCTTAATTGGTTTCCGTTCAGAATTCTTGACCATGACTTCTGGTACAGGAATCATGACTTCAAGCTTCTCACACTACGGTCCAATGAAACAAGGTACTGTTGCGAAACGTCAAAACGGTGTGTTGATTTCTATGGTTCAAGGTACTTGCCTTGGCTATGCATTGTTCACATTGCAAGACCGTGGTCGTCTATTTGCTAAACCTCAGTTAGAAGTTTACGAAGGTATGATCATTGGTATTAACTCTCGTTCAGATGACATGACAGTTAACCCAACTAAAGCAAAACAGTTAACAAACGTACGTGCTTCTGGTACTGATGATGCGTTGACTCTTGTTCCTGCTGTTGAATATACGCTTGAACAAGCGCTTGAATTCATTGAAGATGATGAATTAGTTGAAGTAACACCTAAGTCAATCCGTATCCGTAAGCGCTACTTGACTGAAAACGAACGTAAACGTAATCGTTCTGGTAAATAAGTTTTAAAAATGATGTTGCCCCATGCGGGGCCGCAACATTTAAAAATGCCATCAATTTATTGATGGCATTTTTTTGTTTAAAATTAGCAAACCAATATATAAAAGCAGATGATTTCCGAGTAAATTACGTGGAAATGAAGCTATAAAATTAATGTATACTTCGTCACATAAATTAAAGTCAAAAAATAACTGGAGATTTAGATGAGTATTGTTCAAGAATTCCGCGAATTTGCGGTAAAAGGCAACATGATTGATTTGGCTGTCGGTGTAATCATCGGTGGTGCATTTGGTAAAATTGTCGATTCATTGGTGAAAGACATCATCATGCCATTGATCACGGTTGTGACTGGTGGTGGTGTAGATTTCACACAGAAATTCTTTGTTTTGGGGGACAACCCAAATAATTTACAGTCTTTAGATGAGTTGACCAAAGCTGGGGTGAACGTCCTGACTTATGGTAACTTCCTTACGATTTTAATTAACTTCATCATTTTGGCATGGGTGGTGTTCTTAATGGTGAAAATGATTAATCGTATGCGCCGTAAACAAGAAGAAGCAGCGCCAGAACCAGCAGCAACGCCAGAAGATATCGAGTTACTACGTGAAATTCGTGATGAATTGAAAAAACGTCAGTAATCGAACGGTTAAAATAAAACGGCACATTAAGTGCCGTTTTTTATGTCTGTATCTTATCCAAAGACTGGTTTTTATACAGTTTTGGTTTTATGATGCGCGCTGATTGAATAGCTGTGGTGATGCCAAATGAACCAATTATTTGTCTATGGGACGCTCCGTCCAAATCATGAAAATGCCCATCTTTTAGAGCGCATAGGTGGAACATGGCAAAAAGGCTATGTGCATGGCGTGGTGCATATTTTGGATTGGGGACCCGACAAAGGCTTATTCGCCATCGTCTTAGACCCACAAGCAGCAGCGGTTGAAGGATATTTTTTTAGCAGTGAAAAATTGGCCGAACATTGGGATGCATTGGATGAATTTGAAGGGATACAGTATCGACGGGTGAGAGTACAAGGGACGCTGGAATCTGGCGAACGCGTTGATGCTTGGACATATGAGATGAAAGAGGCTCAGATACAGTGTTCGTGATGTGCTTATACTCAAACACATCACACACTGGGTAACTATTTAAAAATCCATACGGAATTTAATTTCTAGTAAATGAAAACCAAATTGGCTCTTGATGGGGCCATGTAGTACTTTTTCAGCAGCACTAAAGACCAATTTATCAATCACAGGCACCAATTGGCCTTTTTTGACTTCACCTAGTTCACCACCGCGTTTAGCTGAATTACAGGTGGAGTATTGCTTAGCAATTTTGGCGAAATCGGCGCCATCGTGGATTTTCTTTTTCAGTTGTTCAGCGAGGTCTTTGTCTTTGACCAAAATATGACGAACAATGGCAGTTTTCATTTGGTTTTTCCTCGAGCTGTGGCTTTGGGCTTAGGTTGCACTTTTTTCAGCGGTTGGCATTCGGGACAAAACACAGAAGCACGCTGTCCCAGTTTGATGTTTTCAAGCGTAGTCTCGCAGTTCACACACATTTCACCTGCTCGACCATAAGCCAATAAAGTTTGTTGAAAGTAACCATTTTCACCCATTGCGTTGGAATAGTCCCGCAGGGTAGACCCACCTAAATCGATGGCCTGCTGCAAAATACGTTTAATCTCGACCACCAATTTTTCAATTTGGCTGGGTGTTAAACTAGACGCCACTTGCGCAGGGTGTATGCTCAAATTAAACAAACTCTCTGTGGCATAGATATTTCCGACACCAACCACCACATGGTTATCCATGATTGCAACTTTTATGCCGACCTGTTTGCTTTTTAACTTTTGGCTTAAATATTCAGCGTTAAAATCAGCACTCAGTGGTTCAGGCCCAAGGGTATCGATTAACTTGGTTTGCGAATATTCATCCAACCATAAAATACAGCCGAAGCGGCGCGGATCATGGTAGCGTAGCTCGACATCTTCAAAACGAATAATCAAATGATCGTGTTTACGCAGGGTTTCACCCACCTCACAAATACGGAAACTACCAGACATACCCAAATGCCAAAGCATCGTGTCTTGTTCAAAAATGGCCAAAATGTATTTAGAACGGCGTTTGAGTTGAATTAAACGCTGACCCACCAGTTTGCTGAGATCGGCGGGAATCGGCCAGCGCAGGCTCGACTGGCGAACTTCAACACTGAGCACTTGTTGATCTAATAACGGAGCTAAACTGGCTTTGGTGGTTTCAACTTCGGGTAATTCTGGCATGGCAACATGAGCTGATAAAACTTGAGGCTAATATTGCGGTGTACACGCGAGATTGCAAGTGATTTCAGCGAGAGGCTTGGCTTTAGCACATTTTTAGAAAGCTAAAGTGCGGGATTGTCTGCTGTGATCAGGAATCATCCTCCTTAAATTACACTCTTGAATTGAGTGAAAACTGCCATGAATCACTCAAATCAAATCTTCTATTTATAGCTGTGGGCGATATTGATAACTTTTTTTTGACTTAATGATAAAAATTTTGCTGAGATCTTTATTTAAAAATTATGTACTTTTCATTAAATTTTTCATTTAAATGAAATGGATTGTTCTTCATTTTAGTTTGGGGCTTGGGTTTTATGCGACAGTTTTCTTTTTCTTTATTTGCAACAGCAATGTGTGCCTGGGCGACAGTGAGTCATGCGGAGCAGATGTTAGATGTACAGGGTCAGTATTTGTTTGGTGACTGGCAGGGAAAACGAACTGAATTGGCGCAAAAAGGCATTAAGTTTGAAGCCAATGCTTTAACAGATACCAACTATTTGGCGGATGGCGGGCATAATGCAGGTGCAAGCCCAAGTACCGCTTCGCAGTTTTGGTTAGGCACACAATTTGATTTAGAAAAGCTAGCCGGCTGGGAAGGGGTCACCATTCGTTTTGTTGCGACTGCGCGTCAAGGACAAAGTACCTCAATTCGAGATTTGCAAGATCCTTCTGCACCGCAATTAGCCAATGTACAAGCCACCTATGGCCGTGGAAACCAAGACAGCCGTTTGTCAGAGCTTTCGATTGAAAAGCGTTTTAAAGAACAAGGGCTCAGTGTCAAAGTTGGGCGACTGGGTTTAGGTTCTGATTTTGATGTGATGGCGTGTGATTTTGTTAGTAATGCCTTTTGTGCCGCACAAATGGGGAAATGGCAGGGCAATATCTGGATGAATACGCCGGTTTCACAATGGGGCGGTCGCATTAAATATCAACTGACCCCTGAAGTGACAACTCAAGTGGGTGTTTATGAATTCAATCCAGATAATGGCAATGGCAAAGCCGAGGGACAAGGTTGGAGCCTAGACACAGAACATGCCGACGGTGTGACTATTCCAGTAGAAGTGATTTGGACACCGAAAGCACTATTGAATGGTTTGGCGGGGAGCTATCGGGTTGGTGGGATATATAACACCGCAGATGATCCAAATAACCAATATGATGTGGCTTATGGCAAAGGTGTGGTTGGCGAAGACCGGACATTTGCAGGATGGATTGCCATCGAACAGCAACTGACTTCAACGGGTGCAGGGCGCCAAGGTTTGCATAGTTTTGCCAACTTTACATGGCATGACCGCATCACCAATAAAGTAGACAACTCACAGCAAGTGGGGCTGAAATATATTGGGGTATTTGAGCAGCATCCGACGGATATTTTAGGTTTGGGAGTGAATCGTGTACATCTGAATGAGCGATTTACTGCGGGTAAAGCACAGTATGATGCGAGCGCAGAATACAATATTGAACTGAACTATAGCTATAACGCTACGCCGTGGTTAATGTTACGTCCCAACATTCAGTATGTGATCAACTCAGGTTCAAGCCATGTGGTGGATAATGCATTAGTCTTGGGGCTTGGAAGCCGCATTACTTTCTAAATGGATAGCCATAAAAGTGCAAAGGTTTGACAGCAGATTTGCACTTTTAGCGTTGAATGCAAGGCACTTTATTTGTTATAGATCATAGTGAGTACAGGGAGAGCTGTGATGCCATTATTATTTCAACCCATTCAATTTGGGGATTTAAACTTAACAAATAAAATCGTGATTGCGCCGATGTGCCAATACTCAGCCAATGATGCGGGTGAGCTGAGCTATTGGCATGAGCAACAATGGGCCAATTATGCTTTGTCAGGTGCGGGCTTGTGTATTGTTGAGGCAACAGCCGTACAAGCTGTAGGACGAATCAGTTTTGCGGATTTAGGGCTGTGGAATGATTTGCAACGTGCACAAATGAAGGCCTTGCTTCAAAAAGTCAAAACACTTTCACCAATGCCTTTTGCCATTCAACTGGCACATGCGGGGCGTAAAGCATCGACCGATCGTCCTTGGTCAGGAAAAGGTCAGATCAAACCGAATGAACCGCATGGTTGGCAAACGGTTTCTGCCAGTGATGTCCCCTTTAAGCCCGAAGAGCATGCACCACATGCTTTAAGTGTGACGGAGATGCAAGACATCATCGAAGACTTTGCCAGTGCTGCAGTACGCGCAGTAGATGCAGGTTTTGAGCTGATCGAACTACATGCAGCCCATGGCTATTTGTTGCATCAGTTCATGTCACCGCTGTCGAACCGACGTACCGATGAATATGGTGGAAGTTTTGAAAACCGTATTCGATTTACCTTAGAGGTCTTCCAAGCCATTAAACAAGCTATTCCTGAAAATTATCCCGTAGGTATACGTTTATCTGCAACTGATTGGATGGAGTCGACTGCAACAGAAAGTTGGGATATTGATTCAACGGTTGGGCTATCGAAAGCGTTAGAGCAACTCGGTGCGGCTTATATTCATGTTTCAAGTGGTGGCTTGCATGTGGAACAAGACATTCAGATTAAGCCCAAGTATCAAGTGCCTTTTGCCCATGCAGTGAAACAAGCGGTGAAAATTCCAGTCATTGCGGTGGGCTTGATTACAGAAGCTAAGCAGGCTGAACATATTTTAGAAGCGCAAGAAGCCGATGCAATTGGTCTGGCGCGTGCCATGTTGTATGACCCACGATGGCCGTGGCATGCCGCTGCAGAACTGGGTGGGAAAGTCTCTATCGCACCGCAGTATTTACGGTGTCAGCCACATGGGATCAAAGATTTGTTTTCTGCGTTCTAATCTCATAAGTGTTTTGCTTCGCCATTGGTCTTATAAAATATTTCAACTGAGTAAAGGTGTATCCTAGGATAGGTCTTTACTTACATCATCTGGAAAAGGAACAACTTGAATGATTTTTTCGGTAATTTTTCCAGTATTTTTCCTGCTCTTCCTCGGTTTTGCTTCTGTCAAAATCCAGTTGCTCGCTAAAGAGCAAATGACTGCAATCAGTGCTTTTGTCATCAAAATTGCGTTACCTGCTTTATTGTTGCACGCCTTAGCTTCAAAAGATTTGCATGAAATTTGGTATCCCGCTTATTTTTATGTTTATGCCGCTGTGACCTTTGGCTTATTTATTACGGCTTTTATTTTAGGTCAAAAGCTGTTTAATAATCACTTTACCCATGCTGCAGTCTTTTCACTGGGTGCATCCATGTCCAATACGGGGTTATTGGGAGCAGCAATTTTGACGCTGCTGATGGGGAGTGAAGCGATGATTTATATTTCATTGGTGGTGATCATTGAAAGTGTATTTCTTGTGCCGCTGATGCTCACTCTGGCGGAAATAGGGCGACAAAGACAAGCCAATTTAGCCTCTATTTTAAAAACCACATTTCTTACGCTACTTAAAAATCCGTTGTTCTTATCGGTAATGCTTGGCATGAGTTGTGCGATTTTTGAACTTCAAATTCCACATTTAATCGACCAAGTGTTTGCGATGTTAGGTCAGACCGCTGCACCTTTAGCGCTCTTTATTATTGGTGGGGGAATGGTGGGTCTCACTATTCAGTCTTTTAACCTGCAAACGGTTTATCTGGTGGTGTCTAAAAATATTTGTATGCCACTTTTGGTTTATTTAGGGCTGACCTATTTGACTGAATTGGACCCAAAGATGATTTATGCAGGGACCTTGATTGCGGCTTTGCCGATGCCGTCTTTGTTTGGAATTTTTGGGCAAGTGTATGGTTTGAATGAAAAAGCATTCACTCCACTGATGATCAGCACGCTATTGAGTTTTGTGGTGGTCAGTGTCTTGATTGGTATTTGGTGGTAAAAAAATACTCTCCGAGGAGAGTATTTTTTGAAGAAGAGATTTATTTTTTGACCGCAGCTGTTGCAGCAGGGGCTTTGGCTTGATCGGCAATCATTTTATCAACCATCGCCAAAGATTCTTTGGCTTGCGGTACATTTTCTTTAGCTAAAGCGGTGAAAATTTTCTTCGCTTCAGGCAAGTTCTGCGGAATGATATTGCCATTGGCAAACATATTGCCTACGGCCATCAGGGCAGGAATGTAACCTTTTTTGGCTAAGTCTTGAATGCTGTTGAGACCTTTTTGAATGGGTGCTTCTTGTTTGTTTTTAAAGCCTGTGCTGATGTCGTACAGGGCTTGTGCATGAATGGCTTGATAGTTGCCTTTTTTCACCAAAGGCTCAAGTTTCTTAAGGGCTAACTTTTCAGACTCTGGTTTATTTTCAGAAAATAACAGCACGGCATATTCAACGGTTGCATCATCAAAGCCTAGTTTAGATGCGGCTTCAAAGTGTTGTTTGGCTTTGTTAATGTCTTGAGGCAAGCCTAAAGTACCCGTGACATAGTTTTTCGCAAGCACATAATGCGCAACGGGGTAGCCTTTGTTTGCAGCATCTTGATAGAGCTGAATGGCTTTCTTCTCATTCTTCGCTGTGCCTTGGCCAGTCTGAGTCAAATAAGCCAAGTTATACATGGCTTGTGGGTTGCCAGACTTTGCCAGTTTTTCTAAAGCCTGATATGCCCCCGCCATATTGTTGGCTTTAACCATTTCCTCAATCTTGGCAAATTCGGGGTTGATGGTATCTTGAGTGGAGGCTGCAAGTGCAAGCTGGCTAGAGAGTGCAATTAAGCTTGCAAGTACGATTTTCTTCATGTTTTATAAACCTTTTTCTTACACATAAGTCCATCTATGTGTGTATTTGTTTTTAGTCATTTCACATCATAAGTTGAATTGTGTGAATGTAAATATCTGAATTGTGTCTTGGTCTTACAAATTTCCGTTGATTGTGTTGATCGGTATATATTTTTCCAATACAAACCGCGTGATGTACAGTGGAAAGGAGTGCAATGGGTTATTGGTATTTGCAGCTGATGGCTTCGGGTTTTATTAGAATTCTGGCTTAGATTCTGTTTAAATAGCGCTGAAAATGAGTAGCGAGTTCAGCATGTTTATTAAGTCAATTAAGCGAAATTATTTAAAAGTTTTGGCCGATGAGTCGATTCCAGATGGCGAAAAAATTGATGCCTTATTGATGAAATTGGGTGGTGAGTTTTTAGTGAGCAAAGATGACCGTGTATATATCTTTGAAAAAGACGGTGTGACTGCAAAATTTGATGCTAAACATGCGCGAGATTTTTCATTTAAAGACTATCTCTGCAAAGACATGAATAAGCTGTTTCATGATTTTTGATGTTTAATCTTCATTGAAGATGAGTGAACTATTAAATAAGGCTCTAAAAATAGTTTAAGTCCTTGGATGAGCCTTTTATCCAAGGACTGATGCTTGCTATAGAGTTAAAGCAATATTTTCTATGTTCTGTTTATAGCCGCAGAACGAGTGTGAATGGATTTACCCACTGTAAAGATACTTGCAGTGGTCAGGCTAAAAGATAATATAAAATAATAGTTTGTATAGAAGAGCCTATACGTTTTTCTAGCAAAAGCGTTTGATTATGCACTCATCATTCAAGTTATATCCTATAAAAAAGAAGATTACTTTTCATAAGATGAATCGAGACGTCTCTAAAATGATAAAAATATTCTCAATCTTATTCATATGTTTAGTTGGTTCAATGGCAGTTTTAGCTGGGCAGCCAAATCTTGTTCCTCATCAAATCAACTTGAAAAATGGGAAGCGCTTTTCTCTAAACCTTCCAGCAAATTACGACATCATTCCTGCGGCTGAGGGTTTAAAACGTGTTCGTTTTTTAGCAAAGCACCTGACGGTAGAATGTTTGTCACAGATATGCGCGATTTGACCGACAATAAAAAAGGCATCGTTTATATTTTGGATGAATGGAATGCTGAGACAGGAAAATTCGGCAAAATTATTCCTTATATGACAGGTTTGAAAAATCCAAATTCAGTCCAGTTTTATACAGACTCTTCTGGGCAAGACTGGTTATATTTGGCTGAAACTCATCAGCTCACCCGACGAAAATTCACCCAAGGTGAAATTAAACCCACGGACAAAACCGAAGTTTTAGCGACTTTTCCTGATTATGGTTTAAGCTATAAATATGGTGGCTGGCATCTAACACGAACCATTGCCGTGGGTGGGAACGGTAAAATTTATGTTTCAGTCGGCTCAAGTTGTAATGCTTGTACCGAGAAAGAGAAAGTTAGAGCGACAGTTTTAGAAATGAACCCCGATGGTTCTGAACAAAAGATTTATGCCACAGGTTTACGCAATGCTGTCGGTTTGAAATGGGTGGGTAAATTTTTATTTGCCACCAATCAAGGTGCAGACCATCTGGGTAAAAATAAGCCTGATGAAACGTTTTATGCACTCAAGCGTGATGCAGATTATGGTTGGCCATCTTGTTATTCGTCGAATGGTAAAATTTTAGCAGACCCAAAATTTAAACGTCCAACAGGATGTAAAAATGTACCGCCTCCTTATGCCTATTTCCCATCGCATTCATCTGCACTAGGCTTTGACTATTTTGATCATCCAAATACGGATGACACCATTAAAAATTCTTTTTTAGTTGCTTTACATGGTTCTACGGATGCCACGATTGGTCATGGTTATAAAATTGTGATTATGCGTAAAGGGCAAAAACTTGAAACCTTTATGGATGGTTTTTTAGTAGGGAATAAGGTGAATGGTCGACCTGCGGATATTTACCGTATAGATGCAAATTCCTTTTATTTTTCAGATGATCGAAGTGGTGTAGTTTATTTTGTGAGGAAGAAAGAGTCCTCATCGCTCTAAGTTTTAAAAAGCCCCCAAAACCAAGAATAAGTTTTAGAGGCTCATTTATCATAACAGCATAAAATTTAAAGTCTTACTGAGGTCGTGCCACATCACTATTTAAGTGTTCTGGTAAGTCTAAAACTGTCACATCAAGCTCGCTCAAAGACTTAGGACGTGCCACCACTAACGCGACATAACCGCCATCAATCGCAGCGCTATTCACCACTTGAATACCTTTATTCAACTGTTCAGCTTGTGCAGGTGCACTGCCTGTACCCTGAATTAAATGCAACCATGCTTTTGGTTTGGCTTTAAACCATAAACGTGCAATCACTTCCTGACCCAAGTAACAGCCTTTGTCATAGTGCACGCCTTCACGTTGGTGTAAACGTAGCTCTTGAGGTTGAAACACATGCTCAATGGCTTGGTCGATAAACGCTTCACCATGAGTAATGGCTTGCACTTGCCATGCAGCAATATCGGTAGGCTCAGCAGAAAAGGTGGTGCGGTCTTGCGTAAAGGTTGGGAAAACTGAACCCATAGGTTCAAGTTTCATTTTAGAGAAAGCACCAAACTTTTTAATGTGCTTAGCAAATTCTTCCGACTGGTCTTGAGTGGTGACAATTTCAAAATGCTCAGGGTTGCGTTTTGTCAGCCACAAACCAAAGTGGATACGGCCTTTCAAGTCACAAATTGCGGTGTATTGCGTTGTATTTTCAGCTAAAGCTTCAACGTTGACCGTCACTTGGCCTTGTAAAAATTTGAGTGCATCTACACCAATTAAAGTGAAAGAGGAGAAAGCTAGATCGCTCATGAATTGCTCGCCTACCTTAAAATCTAATACTAAAGAATTAGGGCTATTTTCCGCTATTTTTCAGAAAAAATCATATTTAAAGTAAATATTTAAAAGTTAATGTAACTAAATATTTCAAAAATCCCTGTTTTTATATCTAAGTTTATGAAATATAAACGATTTGGGAAATGGGTTTTCGACAGTGTAGTATGCCTAGCAGACAAAGATGAATTGTCTAGTAAAGACAGTGAAGAAAAATGAAACACCAAAGGCAGGAACGCTATGAACAATAATCACCGCAAACCACTGCAAGGCACCCAGCTAGAATACTTTGATGTGCGAGAAGCCGTTGAACAGATTCAGCCAGGCGCTTATGCAAAACTTCCATACACCTCAAAAGTATTGGCTGAACAGTTAGTGCGTCGTTGTGATCCTGCCATTTTGGAGCAGTCACTAAAAGAATTAATTTTCTCAAAACAAGATCACGATTTCCCTTGGTATCCAGCTCGCGTCGTCTGTCATGACATTCTTGGACAAACGGCATTGGTTGACCTTGCAGGTTTGCGTGATGCGATTGCAGACCAAGGTGGTGACCCATCGAAAGTGAATCCTGTGGTGCCGACTCAGTTGATTGTCGATCACTCTTTAGCTGTGGAATTCGGTGGTTTTGACCCAGATGCTTTTGAGAAAAACCGTGCTATTGAAGACCGTCGTAATGAAGACCGATTCCATTTCATTGAATGGACCAAGACTGCTTTTGAAAATGTCGATGTGATTCCTGCGGGTAATGGCATCATGCACCAAATCAACTTGGAGAAAATGTCTCCTGTAGTGCAAAGTCGTGAAGGTGTGGCATTCCCAGATACTTGTGTCGGTACAGACTCACACACGCCACATACCGATGCGCTTGGTGTGATTTCGATTGGTGTGGGTGGACTCGAAGCTGAAAATGTAATGCTCGGTCGTGCATCGTGGATGCGTCTTCCAGACATTATCGGGGTGGAATTTGTTGGACAACGTCAAGCGGGTATTACTGCAACCGATATCGTTTTAGCACTGACTGAATTCTTGCGTAAAGAACGTGTTGTCGGTGCGTACCTTGAGTTCTTCGGCGAAGGCGCGGACAGCATGTCAGTGGGGGATCGTGCCACGATTTCCAATATGACCCCTGAATATGGTGCAACTGCGGCAATGTTCTATATTGACCAAAACACGATTGATTATTTAACGCTGACAGGTCGTGAAGCTGAGCAAGTTGCACTGGTTGAAAACTATGCCAAAGAAATTGGTCTTTGGGCATTGGATATGAAACAAGCGGAATATCCACGTGTCCTTCGTTTCGATCTTTCAACAGTAACACGTAATATTGCAGGCCCATCAAACCCACATGCACGTGTATCTACAGCAGATTTAAAAGAAAAAGGTATTGCAGGCGTGGTTGAAAACCGCACCGATGGTTTAATGCCAGATGGTGCTGTCATCATCGCTGCAATTACTTCGTGTACCAATACATCCAACCCACGTAATACCGTTGCCGCAGGTTTATTGGCACGTAAAGCCAATGAATTAGGCTTAACCCGTAAACCTTGGGTGAAATCATCATTTGCACCGGGTTCTAAAGCAGCTGCGCTTTATCTTGAAGAAGCAGGCGTATTAGACGACTTAGAAAAACTCGGTTTTGGTATCGTGGCGTATGCATGTACCACCTGTAACGGTATGTCAGGTGCTTTAGATCCTAAACTACAACAAGAAATTATTGACCGTGACTTGTATGCAACAGCGGTACTTTCGGGTAACCGTAACTTCGATGGTCGTATCCATCCTTATGCAAAACAAGCGTTCTTGGCATCACCTCCGCTGGTTGTAGCGTATGCGATTGCAGGAACCATTCGTTTTGACATCGAAAAAGATGCATTAGGAAACGACAAAGACGGTCATCCAATTTATTTGAAAGACATTTGGCCTTCGGATGAAGAAATTGATGCTCTGGTCAAAGAAGCGGTGAAGCCTGAACAGTTCCGTAAAGTGTATATTCCAATGTTTGATTTGGGTGTCACTGAAAAAGCGGCAAGTCCTTTGTATGACTGGCGTCCGCAAAGTACTTATATCCGCCGTCCGCCGTATTGGGAAGGGGCATTAGCTGCACCACGTACACTGGCAAATATGCGTCCGCTTGCCATCTTGCCTGACAACATCACCACGGATCATTTGTCACCATCGAATGCAATTATGATGGATTCGGCAGCAGGTGAGTACCTACACAAAATGGGTGTACCTGAGGAAGACTTTAACTCCTATGCAACGCACCGTGGTGACCACTTGACTGCGCAACGTGCAACATTTGCTAACCCGAAACTGTTTAATGAAATGGTGGTTCGTGCGGATGGCACCATTAAGCAAGGTTCGAAAGCACGTGTTGAGCCTCAAGGCGAAGTGATGCGTATGTGGGAAGCGATTGAAACTTATATGAATCGTAAGCAACCGCTCATCATCATTGCAGGTAAGGACTATGGTCAGGGTTCTAGCCGTGACTGGGCTGCAAAAGGTGTACGCCTTGCTGGTGTTGAAGCGATTGTGGCGGAAGGTTTTGAGCGTATTCACCGTACTAACTTGGTCGGTATGGGCGTGTTACCGCTTGAGTTTAAAGCGGGTGTTGACCGTAAAACTTTAGGTTTGGATGGTACTGAACTTTATAGCGTGATTGGTAATATCGCACCGCGTTCGACGTTAACTTTAGTGATTGAACGTGCGACGGAAGATGGTAAGAGTGAAATCGTTGAAGTGCCTGTAACCTGTCGCCTAGATACTGAAGAAGAAGTGTCTGTATATGAAGCGGGTGGTGTATTGCAACGCTTTGCGCAGGACTTTTTGGAAGGGAATGTGGCGTAGTTTAAATAAGTCTTTTTAATACTTGAAATAATTTTATAAAGCCATATTTCATATATGGCTTTATTTTTTGAGTATGGATATGGAAAGATATTTGGATTTAGATGATGATTCAGGTGTAGTTGGATATGAAATTGGGGATACTTTTATAAGGGTTAAATTTAGTGGTACAGCTAAAATTTATACTTATAGTTATCGAAGTGCAGGTATTGAGAAGGTTGAACGTATGAAGCAGCTAGCTAAAGTTGGAAATGGTCTCAATGCATATATTAAATTAAACGCAAATAGCCTTTACGAAAAATAAGAATATGAAATTTAAAAGCAGAAACCTAAGAGCGATTGCTGAGTGCATTATTGGTGATAATAAATCCTTTAAATATAGAAGTAGCACGTATATTACTGAGTTTTTCGAGGAGTGTGATTTACCATTTCAACATGATGGTTCAACACGTTGGGCTTGGACATCAGATAGATTAGCCGAATTACTGGACGAATCTTGCCCACCAAATATGTTGCCTCCACGATTTGTACATGTATTAAGGGTCTTAATGCATAAATCTGAAGCAACAGAGGATGATCCGCAACGTATCAATGCTTTAATTGAGTTAAATAAGCCTTTAAGCAGAGAAGGATATGAGGCTTTTTATAGTAATGATAATAATTTATATATTAAAAACTTAAATAATAATCAGATTATAAAACCTTCTGAAAATCCTCATCGAATATTCTCAGAAGAGGAAATCAAAAAAAGAGATTTGTTAATCAATTATTTAGATAAATGCTCAGAGGATCAACTAATTGAAAATATATTATTACCACTATTTCGAATATTAGGTTTTCATCGAATCACAGTAGCAGGACACAAAGATAAAGCATTGGAATATGGAAAAGATATTTGGATGAAATATACACTGCCTACACAGCATATAATTTATTTTGGAATTCAGGGCGAATTCAAACATGAGGTGCGACAGTTTGAAAAGTCTTATGATAATCAACAAGCTGAGCAAATTTCTCTAATGGTGTAAGCCAATCTAACGCTTTTCTAGGACGAGTATTCAGTGACATGGCA
>NZ_JACBEZ010000023.1:0-57545 GCF_013391465.1 Acinetobacter sp. SwsAc2
AGAGGAATAGCTACTCGATATGACAAGCTCAAAAGAAATTATCAAAGTTCTGTTGCTTTAGCCTGTATATTTTTATGGCTACCTTTATAGGGTTAATTATGAACAGTAAATGTCAACAGACCCTAAATTTTACAAATAAATTTAGTAGGCAAATGGTAGGCTGAAAACATTAAAAAGTAGGCATATGGTAGGCACATTATTTATACTTCTGAACAATATGGTATTTTTTCATAGAGTTTTGTATTTAATTGTTTAAATACAAATATTTATTTCACCTTATTATATATTTAAACTCTGTTTAATATTGTCTCATCTCGCCAAAAACAAGATTTCCCTTTAAATAACGCTTTTATTGGACTATTAAATCTTTATCGAACCATTTTTCCACTACATTTGTCCATAAAACAAAGCCAATCAGCCCTCAATTATTAAGAATTTCTAAATGAAAAGCCTGACTTAGCTAAATGCTGCATCAGGCTCATTCACATGATTTAATTTTTTAGCAAATCGATCCAATAATATGCTCTGCGTGACAGGTCGCTCCCTGCTGAGCTGTCAACTGAATTACCCCACTTTGATGTGCAAGTACAGGAACTTCCATTTTCATGGCCTCCATAATCGCAACCACTTGCCCCTCTACTACCTGCTCCCCGTTTTCTACTTTCCAAGCGCTAATTACGCCATTGATTGGTGCAAGTAAGTGTTCAGCACTCACTGCTGTTTCTGTAGCTGGTTGGTCTTGAGACGTCATTGTAGGGTTTTGTGCAAACATGCCTGCAGGTAAGCCTAAACGGTGTAATTTCCCATCAATTTCAATATAGCTGAGTAACATCGGTTGTTGATGATTCGGAATACTGCGTTTCGTTGGCTTTAAGTCCTGTTTAAAATCATTTTCAATCCAACGAGTATGGACATTAAATGTGTCGATAAAATCAGCTTCATTTAATACAGCACGGTGAAAGTCTAAAACCGAAGCAACCCCTTCAATTTTAAATTGCTTCAGCGCACGTTTAGCGCGAACGATCGCAATTTCACGGGTTGGGCCTGTGATAATCAGTTTTGCCATGAGCGAATCAAAATGACTCGACACCAAAGAACCAGTACGAACACCTGTGTCTACGCGTACGCCCTGGCCAAATGGTGCTTCAAATAAACTCAATACACCAAATGCAGGAATGAAGCCACGAGCAGGGTCTTCAGCATTGATACGAAACTCAATGGCATGCCCCTGCGCTATCGGGGTTTCTTTGATTGAAAGTTCATGGCCTTGAGCCACACGAATTTGCTCAACCACCAAATCGACTTTGGCCGTTTCTTCAGTAACAGGATGTTCCACCTGCAAGCGGGTATTAACCTCTAAAAATGAAAGCTTTCCATCACGGCTTAGCAAATATTCAACTGTACCCGCACCGACATAGTTGGCTGCCTGACAAATATTTTTAGCCGAAGTTAAAATTTCTTCATAAATTGCATCGCTGATAAAAGGCGCTGGGGCTTCTTCAACCAACTTCTGATTACGACGCTGTAGCGAACAATCGCGTGTACCTAAAACCACTACATTGCCATGTTGATCGGCAATCACTTGCGCTTCGACATGGCGAGGCTGATCTAAGTATTGCTCAACAAAACACTCACCGCGGCCAAAAGCGGCTTGTGCTTCACGTACAGCCGAATCATACAGCTCTTTTACATCTTCCAGTTTCCAAACAACTTTTAAACCGCGACCACCACCGCCAAAAGCGGCCTTAATCGCAATAGGTAAACCAAACTGCTTTGCAAATTCGAGAGCTTCATCAGCATTATTTAAGGGGTCTTGTGTGCCTTGAACTAAAGGTGCACCCACTGAAGCCGCTATCTTACGTGCTTCAATTTTATCACCCAACTTTTCAATAGCATTCGGTGGCGGCCCGACCCACTTGAAGCCTGCATCAATTACGGCCTGAGCAAATTCTGCACGTTCAGATAAAAAACCATAACCTGGATGCACCATGGTCGCTTTGGATTTTTTAGCAACCTCAAGAATGGCTGGAATATTCAAATAAGTTTCACGTGCAGTTGCACCCGCCAAACCCCATGCTTCATCCGCCAGTTCGACATGCATACTGTCCATATCGTCATCAGCATATAAAGCAACCGATGAAATACCCATATCACGGCAAGCATGAATAATACGAACGGCAATTTCACCACGGTTTGCAATTAATAATTTTTCAGTAGTCATCATTCATTCTCAAAATCTGTAAATTCGGTCATTTTTTTAAATTTGATTTGGCAATCTGCTGGAATCTGTGCCACCAAGTCCCAATGGTGCTTCGCCACAGCCGCAATCACGGGGTAGCCACCAGTTAAAGGATGGTCATTCATAAACAGTACAGGTTGACCGTTTGGCGGAATCTGCAAGGCACCAATACAAGTTCCTTCACTTTCCAACTCATGAGTAATTTTGCGTTGCAACGGCTGTTCACCTGAAAGTCTCAGTCCAACCCGATTACTTTCATTAGTCACAAACCAAGCTTGCTGACATAAGCGCTCAATGCTCTCTGTTTCGAACCAATCCGTTCGCGGTCCCATCACAATGTCGAGCTCTACCACATCGCCGACTTTGGGCAAGTTTAACTTCGCAATTTCAGTATTACTGATATTTGAAACTTCAACCTGTCCTTGATAAACCGTATCCCCCATTTTTAGAGGTTCTGGCCCCAATATGGCCAAACTATCAAATGAGGCACTATTCAGCACAGACTGCACATCGATACCACCACGAATCGCCAGATAATTTCTCAGCCCTGCCGTCGGTGCTTGAATCTGAAATTCATCACCTTCATCAAGAGCAATCGCTTGATAACTGCCAAAGTCAGTCTTTTGTCCATCACTAAATTTCACGTGGATATTTGAAATCGCTCCCGTAACCGCAATGACTGCGGACTGATGCATTTTGGCTTTCAAACCACCATTTAAAACTTCAATCACAGGCGTCGGAGTTGGGTTACCGACAATTCGATTTGCACTGTGCATCGCCGATACATCCATCGCCCCTGCAACACCAACCCCAATCTTGGTCTGGTTAAAACGCCCTTCATCTTGGATCAGCATCTGTAAACTCGGTGCTGTTACCGTAAACAAAGGCATGGATTGTTTAGGTTCAACTGTACCAGTGACTTGCTGTGCTACGCTAACCGTGGTCGGTTGATGTGTAACGTCTTCAAAATGTACTGTCATCCCTGGTAAAAGTAGCGCTGGATTTTTACGCTCTAGATCCCACATTTTTTTAGCAGTCGTACCGATCAACTGCCAGCCCCCCGGACTGTCTTTCGGGTAAATCCCTGAATATTGTCCTGCCAGTCCCAAAGAACCCGACGGTATTTTTTTACGTGGCACAGTTAAACGCGGAATATCTGTAAAAGGTCGATCGGGACTGCTCATATAAGCAAAGCCCGGTGCAAAACCGATAAAAGCCACATTCCAAACACTTTGACGATGCTTCAAAATCACATCAGCAATTGAAAGCCCTTGTAACTCTGCAACCTGAGCAAGATCTTCGCCCGTATAGCAGATAGGAATAATCAGCTCTTGGACATTACGCTCAACGCCTGAACCAATTTTTATAGTCTGAATCGAAGCAACCAGTGTTTTAAAGGTGGTTTCGATTTCATTAAAAAACACTAAAATTGTTTTTGCAGCAGGGACTAAGTCTTTAATTCCATTCAATTGCATCGTGTGCAATTTATTGTACAACGCCAATGTTTCCTCTAGGCTGGCAAGCTCTATGAGAAAACAATCCGCGTTTACCGATAAAAAACGCATATGCCTATCCTTTTAATTGTTCTTTAGTGCCGCTCAACCCATCCATGCACGATCAGGAATGTCAGTAATGAACATATGACCGGGAGCATGGCTTATGGCAAAAGGAATTTTTGAGTTCATCACCGCTGCTTGTGGGGTTACACCACAAGCCCAAAATACTGGAATTTCCCCAGCCTCAATACGTGAAGCATCACCAAAGTCTGGCTGATTCACATCACGAATGCCTAAACCTTCAGGATGTCCAATATGTACAGGCGCACCATGCACACTTGGCATCCGTGCTGTAATTTTGACGGCATCCGCGATTTGATGGGATGGAATTGGGCGCATAGAAACCACCATGTTGCCCGAAATACGCCCCGCAGGCTGACACTGAATATTACTCAAATACATCGGTACATTAGTCTGATCATGGATATGACGAACTTCAATACCTGCTTCTTGCAATGCAGTTTCAAAAGAAAAACTACAGCCAATTAGAAACGTCACCAAGTCAGGATGTGCATGATAAATGTCACTCGCATCCGTTACTTCATCAACCATTTCACCCTCTTTCCAGATGCGATAGCGTGGAAAGTCGGTGCGTATATCTGAGTTCTCTGCCAGCCTTGTGGCATAAACACCTTCCTCTAGCACGTCTAAAACAGGACAGCTTTGCGGATTGCGATGTGCATAGAGTAGAAAATCATAAGCCCAATCTTTAGGTACCGAAATCATATTGACCTGCGTCATGCCCGCAGCCATACCCGCCGTTGGTTTATCAAAGCCTGCGCGAATTTTTAAACGTGCAGCTAAAGCGGCTTCAAGCTGCGCTGAATCGACTCGGATATCCTTATACATTGCGTACTTCCTCATGCTTTAAGACAAAGGGACGAATTTCAATATGATGATTTAGCAGTTCAGCTTTAATCGCAGCCGACATCTCTAAAGCACCCGCGGTGTCACCATGTAAGCAAATCGTGTCCGCTTGAATCGGGGTAAATACACCATCAATCGAATCAACGCCGCCATTTTTCAACATAGACACCACACGGCGTGCCACAAAGGCTGAGTCATGTAAAACAGCCCCGTCCAAACGTCGTGAAACCAATGAGCCATCACTGTTATAAGCACGGTCTGCAAATGCTTCAGATACAACTTTTAAGCCTGCTGCACGTGCTTGCTCAACCAAGTTGGAACCAGCCAGTGCCACCAAAACCAGTTCTGGGTTATACATTTTAATGGCATCAATCACCGCAGCGGCCTGAGCGTGATCATGTGCAATGGTGTTATACAGTGCACCATGTGGTTTCACATATTGCACTTGAGAACCAGCCACTTTGGCTAAACCATCCAATGCAGAAATTTGATAAAGCACATCGGCAATCAGCTCATCACGTGACACATCCATATTGCGGCGACCAAAACCAACGAGGTCTGGATAAGATACATGCGCGCCAATCGCGACGTTTAATTCAACAGCTTTACGCAGTGTCTTTAAAATCCCCAGCGGATCTCCTGCATGAAAACCACATGCAATGTTGGCACTTGTCACCACGGGTAGAATTTGGTCATCATTTCCCATTTTCCATGAACCAAAACTTTCACCTAAGTCACTATTTAAATCTACAAACATGGCTTAATTCCTTTATCACTTCACCGTCGTCTGGCTTAAAGTTTGGTTAAATAATTAAAGACTGTGGTAAAGGACATATAGCCCATCCACCATGTCAACATACATGTGAGTACACCCAAAATAAGTAACCATTTTGGATAGTTATAATTGCCCATCATATCTTTACGGCAAGCAGCTACATAAACAAAAATCGTTAAACCGATTGGCAATACCAAACCATTAAAACCACCAACAAAAATCAACAGTCCAGCAGGGGTTGCGCCCAGTACGACATACAGTAATAAAGCCAAAGCGATAAATGTAATGGTGGTGTAATTGGTTTGTTTTGGACTGAGGTTTTTCTTAAATGTAGTAAAGAATGAAACCGAAGTATAAGCCGCGCCAATGGTACTACTGATCCCTGCTGCCCAGAAAATCAGACCAAATAATTTATAACCGAAAGTCCCTGCGGCATATTGAAAAGCTTGTGCTGCTGGATTGGCATCATGGCTGGCTAAATCAATGCTTGCACCACTCACCACTACGCCCAAGAAAGCTAAAAACAGCACATAACGCATGATGCCCACAACCACAATACCTTTGGTTGCAGCTCTTGCGACTTCATCAATATTTTCAGGGCCAACCGCGCCTTTATCCAGTAAACGATGGGCGCCTGCATAACAGATATAGCCGCCGACCGTTCCACCAACAATCGTGGTGATGATGGCAAAATCAATCTGGTCGGGTGCAAACGTTTGATGAACAGCTTGGCCCACAGGTGGCATCACAATGACAGCAACAATGATAATCAAGATGATTTTGAGCAACCCCAAAACGATCATGCTTTTATCCATCGCCAGCGTGGCTTTTCTTGAAGCAAAAATTAAAATGGCTAAAGCACCACTTAAAATGCCGCCCCATTTAGTGTCTAACCCAAATAAGGCATTGAGACCTAAAGCCGCACCTGCAATATTACCAATACTGAAGAAAAAGCCACCCAAAATGACCAGAAAAGCCAGTAAATAACCACTGCCCGGCAAGGCTTTATTGGCAATATCCGAGGCACGCATTTGCGTCAGCGTTACGACACGCCAAATGTTTTGTTGAACCACATAATCAATCAAAATAGACACGAGAATGGCAAAGCCAAACGCCGCACCCAATTTCACAGTAAAGACCGCGGTTTGAGTGAGAAAACCAGGTCCCATGGCGGAGGTTGCCATCATGAAGATTGAAGCAACAATGGCCCATTGGCGATCTGATAAAAAAGAAGATTTTAATAAAGACATATTTAATGCGTTCCTCGTCCATTTGAGCTTAATAACGCTATTTTCAAGTTGAACCAAGAACATCATTTTGTTTGCAAATTCTGTTCTTAAATCCCTTTAACTGACAAAGATTCCCTGTTGCCCAACCAAAGCCATGGCGGATCAAATCTTCTATTTGAAATAAGAACATAGGCAAGCGCGATGAACAATACGACTTTTTACATCCATTATTAAAACTAAATGGCTGTATTTTATTATTTTTTATTTATTAAAAGTCTAATGATAAATTTTACTTATCACGCACGATAAGCTGCTTTTATAGTTTTTCAAACAAATTACGTTTTGAGATAAAGAAACATCACTTGTCAAAAAACTGCGTACGCCTCAATTATTTTTTAATTTTCTCAAGCAATCTTTTCATTGCGCTTTCAGAAACAGTGACTGCGACATCGGTTAATTTCTCTTTCAAGGCAGCATCATTTCCTTGCATATAAATCGAGGTGAAATGAAAGGTCTTGAGCTGGATCGGGGTATTTAAAATTTCCAAGCGACCATCGGTAATTTCCTTTAGCGCCGTTAAGGTCGGCACAACGGCGATTCCCAAACCTTGCTCCGCAAGACGCAATAAGGTCGCAAGCGAATAACTGGTAATTGAAAGCGGCTCATCCAGTGCCTGCTCTTTCATTTTGGCCTTGAGCTCTTTATAGGGATAGGTAATTTTTGGGTAAGTTAAAATGGTATGAGACATCAATGCCTTAAATGACATTTGCCCCACACCACCTTTAAAAGAAGGCGCTGCCAAGAAACTCAGTTCAAAGTCGCACAGCGCCTGCTCTACACACTCGAAAGCCAAAGTCGGACCCAGCAAAAAGGCCATGTCCAAATCTCCCGTACGCACACCTTCTTGCAAATTTGGGGTTAAATCCACCACAATTTCCACAGAAACTTTGGGAAACTCTTTTTGCACTTTTTCGATATATTCAACCAACCACGTATAAACGATGGTCTCGGAAACGCCTAAACGAATTGTTCCTGTGAGGTGCTGGTTTTCAGTCAGCTCAGCCACCAAATCGGTTTCTAAACGCATAAACTTTTCAGCATATTTAAACAGGGTCATGCCTTTATGGGTGGGTTTAAGCTGTCGAAAGCTGCGATCTAGAACTTTAAAACCTAAATCATTTTCAAGAGAGGTGATTTTTTGTGAAACGGCAGGCTGAGTCGTTTGTAATTTTGTGGCAGCCTTATTGAAACTATTTAAAGTCACAACCCAATAAAATGCTTCTAGATTTTTTAAATTCACCCTGAATCCTGCCTTTACTCCATCCCGCTTATAGTACGGCAGTTCCCACTATTTTTTAAGTTACTGTTTTATATAATTTCAAAATGTCTCACGAGATGATGATCATTCAAGCGCTATGCCTTGCCCAAATACATCTATTTTGCGTCTTATACAACCTTACTCGCTCGAACCGGATCAAGGCTCTTTAAATCAAGTTTAGTCAAAAAAGACGCTTGTAAAAATCAATGTTTATTCGCGCTGCACTTCATCCCATCACGAATCATCATAAAAAAAGCACCTTTGTTAAAAAGATGCTTTTTTTAAACTCAACTGAAAAGGGAGTGTAAAAATCTAAAAGCGCTTATTTACTCTTCTGTAAACGTAAAGCATTTAAGACTACGGACAATGAGCTCAATGACATAGCCACCGCAGCGAACATTGGGGTGAGTAATAACCCTGTTAATGGATAGAAAATTCCTGCTGCCACAGGTACACCTAAACCGTTATACACAAAGGAAAAAGCAAGGTTTTGTTTCATATTCCGCACACCCAGTTTCGCCATATGTAGCGCATCGGCTGCGCCACGAATATCACCTTTAACCAAAGTCACTTGTGCGGTTTGTTTAGCAATATCGGTTCCGTTCCCCATTGCAATTCCGACATTGGCTTGTGCCAAGGCTGGTGCATCGTTAATGCCATCTCCCGCCATCGCCACAATTTTACCTTGGGCCTGATATTTCTTCACGATGTCCAGTTTTTCAGTTGGAGTGCAGTTGCCATATACATGCTGAATCCCCAGTTCTTTTGCGACTAACTGTGCATTCTGCTCATGGTCACCTGTTGCCATCACCACTTCAATGCCATCAGCCATCAATTGCTTAATGACCTCTTGCGCATTTGATTTAATCGCATCGTGAATAGAAATATAAGCCAGCACTTCTTGGCTATTGCTTAAGAAACTGATCACATTGCCTGTCGCACGCTGCTGGTTCAACTGGCTTTGCAAAGTATCATCTAAAGTGATGCCGAGCTGTTCAAGCAGCTTTTGGCTACCAATATAGAGGGTTTGCTCGCCAATCTGACCTTTGACACCAAAGCCAGTCACATCCTCAAAGTCTGCCACTTTCAGCAACTGCTGTGAAGGCACAATTTGCGTCAAAGTCTGTGCAATCGGGTGACTTGAATATTGCTCAATCGAAGCAATCCACTGTTCCGCTTGCGCTTGGTTCACATTTGGGCTGAGCAACTGAATTTCTTTAAGGCTTGGTTTACCTTCCGTCAGAGTCCCTGTTTTATCGACAATCAGGGTATTCACTTTACTTAAAGCTTCAATCGCCTCTGCATCTTTAAATAATACCCCTTTTTGTGCCGCGCACCCTGTAGTGGCCATCACGGACATTGGCGTCGCCAAACCCAGCGCACATGGGCAGGCAATAATCAATACCGCCACCGCACACATCAGAGCCAAGTCAAATTGCGCACCACCAAACACCATCCATGCAACGAAAGTCAAAACACTAATCAGTAACACCACAATCACAAAATACTTGGCAAACACATCGGCCAAACGTTGTAACGGTGCTTTAGAACGCTGTGCTTCTGCCACCGTCTGAATCATTTTCGCCAAAGTGGTATTCGCCCCGACCGCCGTGGTTTGAATACGAATACTGCCTTGTTGATTGACCGTACCACCAATGACTGTGTCATGCATTTGCTTTTTCACAGGTACAGGCTCCCCTGTCATCATGGCTTCATCGACATAGGTTTTGCCTTCCACCACCACACCATCTAGTGGAATCTGTTCACCTGAAGAAATCTGTAGAATATCCCCCTGCTTCACCATGCTAATTTCAACTTCAACCACCTGATCGGCTTGTACCAATTTGGCAGTATTCACTTGTAACTTTAACAAGGCTTTCAGCGAATCTGCGGTTTTGGCACGCGCTTTCAGCTCCATGATTTGCCCCAGCAAGCTTAAGGACACAATCATACAGGCTGCTTCAAAATACACCGCCACGCCATGCCCTGTTTTGGCTGCCATCGGAATCAAACTTGGGAAAATAGTCGCCACCACACTATAAATATAGGCCGCTAACACCCCGACACCAATGAGGCTCCACATATTTAAGTTGCGGGTTTTATACGAGGTCCAGCAACGCTCAATAAACGGTTTACCCGCCCATAGCACTACAGGAGTCGCTAGGACCAACTCAATCCACGGCTGAATATGCGGTGAAATGAAACTATGAATATGTGAACCCATCGCCAGTACAAATACAATCAACGTAAGCGGCAAAGTCATCCAAAAGCGATGGCTAAAATCCACCAATTCAGGGTTCGGTGCATCATCTAAAGTCGGTTGCATCGGCTCGAGTGCCATACCACAAATCGGACACGTCCCCGGTCCCTTTTGTACAATTTCAGGGTCCATCGGACAGGTATAGTCCATATCCGCCGCCCCTTCAGGCACAGGACGCTGATCGGGTGGAATCAGATAAAATTCAGGGTCAGCCTTAAACTTATCTAAGCACGAAGGATTACAAAAATAATAAGTCTGTTGCTGATAATCCGTTTTTAACTCTGTATTCGGATCGACTGACATGCCACAGACAGGGTCCATAAACTCAGCTGATCCAGATGGAGCATGATGTTCATGTTGATGTTTCCCACCACCACAGCAACTACTTTGGGCAACTTCTACCTTCGGCTTGGGTGCACAGCAACTTGCTTTGCTGTCTGGTTCTATTTTCGGCTTAGGCTCACAACAAGATGTTTTTTTCTCTGTCTCTTTCGGAGTTGATCCACAACAGCCAGCAGTAGAAGTAGACACCGATGCTGCATCTTCAGTTTTTACATAAGCCTCTGGGGTTGCAATAAACTTTTGCAAACATTTTTCACTACAAAAATAGTAGTCCTGTCCCTGCCACACGGTATGCGGTTTAGTTAAATCTGTTACGGTCATACCACACACAGGGTCAATAAATGTGGTCTTCTCTGCATCTGACACAGGTTTTGATCCGCAACCACAACCTTTGGAAGTAACTACAGCACTTTCCTCTTTCCCCTGAGATGAAGCATCGCTTATATCTGTTTTGGATTGACTACAACAAACACTGGGCGCCCTTTCTGATGTTAAGTAAGCCTCTGGATTGGCCGAAAATTTCTTTAAACAGCCTGAGCAACAAAACAAATAACGAACTGATTGATACTCATACACATGAGGAGAGTCCTCTGCGACCGTCATCCCACAGACAGGATCGATATTCACCACCATCGGCGCTAATTTCTGTTTGGAACAGCAAGACGTTTTGTGTTGCTCACTCATTCTGACTCACCTTTTATTTTTTGATTGTGTTAGCATAAAGTCTGTACCTAGGTACTGAGTCAAGCCTTTTGGAGATTATTTTATGCTCACTATCGGCAAGCTGGCAAAACACTGTCAAGTGAATGTGGAAACCATTCGTTATTATCAACGGATCGGTCTGATGCGTATTCCTGAAACCACACAAAACTATCGCTACTATAGTCAGCAAGATATTGAAACCTTAAGCTTTATACAAAAAGGTAAAGATGCGGGCTTACAGCTCAGTGAAATTCAAGATCTACTACATTTGCAACTGGATGACCGTGAAAAAGTCCGTGATGTGATTCAGCAACGACTGGAAAAAATTGATCAACGGATTCAAGAGCTGAATGCTTTGAAACAACGCCTTTCAAGCTGGGTGGATGAATGTAAAACCACCACCGACAGTTGCTGCCCAATTTTGCAAGAGCTAAAAAAAGGTTCAACGATTGCACCATAAACAGATACCATCTTTGAAATTTGACGATCATTTTCACACACACCTTTTCGATTCTCAGGACTGCGTTCACCATGTCGATTGAACTTGCCCAACTCAGAAAACAGCTTCGCAAACAACGCAGACAAGTTTCCGCCTATCAACAGCAGCAGTCCGAACTTCAAATTTTACAACGTTTAAGACGTGTGCCCGAATTTAAACATGCCACCCGTGTCGGGATCTATCTACATGCTTTTGGGGAAATTCAAACCCATAAAATCATTGAATATTGTTTTCATCAAAAAAAAGCAGTGTATTTACCGATGATTTGCAATATGAATCAGCGCTTAGTGTGGGTCAAAGTTTCACGTCATCAATTTCAAAATAAACGCTTTTCTCACCATCCGTTGGGTATGCAAGAGCCTATGGCAACACGTGGTCAGCACGTTTCACATTTAGACCTATTACTCATGCCCTTATTGGCGTGTGATCCTTATGGCACACGCATTGGCATGGGTGGTGGTTTTTATGACAAAACCTTGGCTTCTGCGCCCTATCACCGTCCGTTTCGTTTGGGTTTGGCCCATCACTTCCAGTTGGTGCCACAGCGCTTAATTCGAGAAACATGGGATCAACCTTTGGATGGGCTGCTGACCCCTCAACAGCATTTACGCTTCAAGCGCTAAAATTGACATTTTTGACTGTTGAGAATACTTAAAAATCACATGTTTAGTCATTTTTTATACAATTTATTTTGACCTGCCCTTGTATTTTTTAAAATACCCATCACTATAAAAAACATGGCAACACCGTTGTCACTCATTAGGAGTGCCCATGTCTGAAATTATTATGAATCAAGAAACCTTAGAGCCTCAGGTTCCAAGTGTATTACCACTTTTAGCGTTACGTGATGTGGTGGTGTATCCGCACATGCAAATTGCGCTATTTGTAGGTCGTGAAAAATCGATCAATGCAGTTGATGTGGCTCGTAACAGTGACAATCTAGTATTTGTAGTTGCTCAGAAAGATTCTCTTTCAGAAGAAATTGATCACGACAACTTATATCAATACGGTACTGTCGCGAAGATTGTGCAAGTTGTGAATCATGAAAATGATGAAAACTGTATAAAAGTATTAATTGAAGGCTTGCATCGTTCAAAGCTAGAAAAAATCATTGATGAAAATGATTATCTAACCGCAGAACATGCGCTTAGCCCAATGTCAGTCCACATTGACGAAACCACGCAAGAAACACGTGTCCAAGAATTACGTGCCCTATTTGCTCAATATGCTGAAGCAAAGCTGCGTAATGCACGTGAACTGATTGCTGCTGCGAACAAAATTGACGATTTACTGCAGTTGTTATTCTTCGTAGCGACCCGTGTTCCACTGAATATTGATGTGAAGCAAAAATTCCTCGAACACGATGAGTTTGAAGCCCATCTACAAGAACTGATGACGTATTTATTGCAGCAATCTGAAGAACAACAGATTGAGCAAACTTTACATGACTCAGTGAAGCGTCAAATGGAGAAAAATCAACGCGAATACTTCCTCAATGAAAAGATGAAGGTGATTCAGCGTGAGCTTTCTGACATGAATGGCGGCGCGGAAGATGACGTTGCTGAAATTGAAAAACGTCTTGCCGAAGCTGATTTGCCTGAACACGTGCGCAAAAAAGCTGAAAGCGAATTCCGTAAGCTTAAAGCGATGCAACCTGCGTCTAGTGAAGCGGCTGTGGTGCGCAATTATATCGAGGCCATTTTAGATACGCCTTGGAATAAAGCCAGCAAAGTCAGCATTAACTTAAGCAAAGCGCAAGAAATTTTAGATACCGATCATTACGGCTTAGATGACGTAAAAGATCGTATTGTGGAATATTTAGCGGTTCAATCTCGCGTGAAAAAACTCAAAGGCCCAATCCTTTGTTTGGTTGGCCCTCCAGGTGTAGGTAAAACTTCACTGGGTGAATCTGTTGCGAAAGCGACAGGTCGTGAGTTTGTGCGTATGGCACTCGGTGGCGTACGTGACGAAGCGGAAATCCGTGGGCACCGTCGTACTTATATCGGTGCGATGCCGGGTAAAATTGTGCAGTCTTTAACGAAGGTCGGCGTGAAGAACCCATTGTTCTTGCTCGACGAAATCGACAAGATGGCACAAGACTACCGTGGCGACCCTGCTTCTGCGTTGCTTGAAGTACTCGATCCATCACAGAACAGCAAGTTTAACGATCACTATTTAGATCTTGATCTGGACTTGTCTGAAGTGATGTTCATTTGTACTGCGAACAGCATGAATATTCCAGAAGCCTTGCTTGACCGTATGGAAGTGATTCGTCTACCGGGGTATACCGAAGATGAAAAAGTGAATATTGCTGAGCGTTACCTTGTTCCGAAAGCAATGAAGAACAATGGCCTACGTGCGAAAGAATTGACTGTTCATGAAGAAGCGATTCGTGACATCGTACAACGTTATACACGTGAAGCCGGTGTGCGTAGTTTAGAGCGTGAAGTCTCTAAAATTGCCCGTAAAGTGGTAAAAGAAGCGGTCAGCAAGAAGGCGAAAAACCTACAAGTCGACGTGACTTCGGCTAACCTTCCAGACTACTTAGGTCCACATAAGTTTGACTTTGGTATGGCGGAAGACGAAGCCCAAGTGGGTCGTGTCAATGGTTTAGCATGGACTTCGGTCGGTGGTGAGTTGTTGACCATTGAAGTTGCAGCGGTCAAAGGTAAAGGTAAATTCATTACCACGGGTTCACTCGGCGATGTAATGAAAGAGTCCATTACCGCAGCTATGACTGTCGTGCGTACCCGTGCAGATGAATTGGGTATCGAATCGACCCGCTTTGAAGAAACCGATGTTCACGTGCACTTACCAGAAGGTGCAACACCGAAAGATGGTCCATCTGCAGGTTTAGCGTTAACAACTGCATTGGTTTCTGCTTTCACAGGCATCCCAATTCGTCCAGATATTGCCATGACAGGTGAAACCAGTCTTGGTGGTCGTGCAATGCGCATTGGTGGCTTGAAAGAGAAACTACTGGCTGCACACCGTGGTGGAATTAAGCTGGTCTTCATTCCTCAAGACAACGTCCGTGATTTATCTGAAATCCCTGACAATGTCAAAGAAGGTTTAGAGATTAAAGCGGTGAAATCGATTGATGAGATTTTACCACTGGCGTTGACCTCTATGCCTGAGCCTTTGGTCAAAGCACCAATAGTGAAAGCGGTCGATGAAGGCAAAAAAGCTGCACGCCACTAATTCGGCATCGTAAAAAAGAGAGCTTCGGCTCTCTTTTTTATTACAATTTACTGTAGATAACACCACACATCTATATGCTTTTATTTCCTACAATAATTTGATCAAGGGATACATGTAGGACAACTAAAATGAAAAACCCGATTGGCTGGTTTGAAATTTATGTGGATGACTTATCTCGTGCCAAACAATTTTATGAATCTGTTTTTAATATTCAATTAACTGAATTAACCCCACCAGCAGATGATAATTCACTGCAAATGTGGGCTTTCCCCTCAGACATGCAAGCCTATGGTGCTTCAGGTGCACTGGTGAAAATGCCAGGCCTATCCGCAGGAGGAAACAGTACCTTAATCTATTTTTCATGTGACGATTGTGCGAATGAAGCGAGCCGACTTGTTGAGTCTGGTGGAAAAATTCATGAAGCAAAAACGGCCATTGGTGAATATGGTTTTATTGTGCTGGCCTTTGATAGCGAAGGAAATATGATTGGCCTACATTCCATGACGTGAAATGAATCTACCCATTTTCGCTTAGTTGGTTTGAATTTTTGTATAAAACCTTTTCCTCTATCATCCATCAGACTTGAAAAATCGATAAAAAGCCCGATATAAATAATAAGAACAGATACGCGCTGTATGTTTCTTTTTATTGATAATTTGAAATTGCATGGTCATCTGATTCTCCAGACGGATGACCTTTTATCGCAGTTCTCGCTACTTGGGAACTGCGTTTTTTATTGCTCAAAATACATTAAGGTTTCAATAAATGCTGTACCAACCCATCGATCACATTCGCCATTTTGGTCAAATTCAACGTTGCTAAGCGGTCTGCTTTGGTATGGTAGTGACCATTTCGATAAAATGCGGTATCGGTAATCATGACTGCGGGAATATCAAACTCCCAATAATTCAAATGATCTGAAAAATCAAAAGCATTGGCAAAGCTCGGAGCAACCAAACGCTGACATTCTAACTGATCAAGTTGCTGCATCGCTGCACAATAGCCTGCGCCTAAATCACGTGAACTGACATTACTCACTGTCGCAATAAAATTACCATGGCTTGGATAAATCCACTTTAAGCCCACAGGATAGCTTTGGATGGGTTGTTCGCTAAAGAAGCCGATCATTTCTAAAATATACACACCTTTAATCTTATCTTTTTGTGCCTGAACCGATTTCGCATGCACATAACTGCCCATTTGTTCAGTTTTAGAAAACGGTGGTTCTTCTAAACTATAGAACACAAAGTCCACATTGTTAGGCAGTTTAAACTTCTGCTCTGCCAAAATACGCGCCGTTTCAATAACGCCTGCAACACCAGAGGCATTGTCATCTGCACCATCTTGATCGCCAAAGACGTCATAATGCGCCCCAACAATCACGCGGTCTGCCCGTCCGACGTTTAAACTACACACTACATTTCGGTAAATTTGCTGATTGGCCGTAAAGTTTTGATAGTGACACGGAACGCCCAATAAGCGCATTTGTTCTTTGATCCATGCAGAGACACGGTTCAGTTCATCAAGGTTTTTATAGTTACGTGCTTTGCCCTGACCAATCACTTGCTCCAAATAGACTTGTAGGTTTTGTTCATCAGCCATTTTGGCGTTGCTTGCAAATACCTGCCCTGTGAAAGTACCCAGTACAACAATCAACAAAAAAGCCTGTTTTTTTAAAGTTTTGAGCCACATTGTTATTATTCCAAGTATTTCTTATTCCTTTCATCTGTTGAATTAAGCAACATTAGTTCAGTGAATTCAATTGCATTTTGTTTCGTCTCACTGCAAAGCATTGCTTTCACCGTTATAATGAATCGTCTCCTTATACATGCCCCATTATGAAAATCCGTATTCTGACCATTGGTCAAAAAATGCCTGCATGGGTACTGACTGGTTTTGAAGATTATTTCAAACGTATTCAACCTTTTGTGCAAACGCAGATTATTGAACTGCCAATGGCAAAGCGCGGTAAAAATGATTCAGAAGCAGATATTTTAAAATACCGTCAAATTGAAGGTGATAGCATTTTAAATGCAATGAAAGGTAACGAAGTACTGATTGCTTTGGAAGTCGGTGGTCGTGAGTTTAGCACCGAAAAACTGGCAGAAACCATGAAAGGGTGGATGCTTGAGGGCAATGATATTGTACTGGCAATTGGTGGGCCTGACGGTCACTCTGAAGCAGTACGTAAAGCAGCTGCTTGGCATTGGTCTTTATCCAAACTGACTTTACCACACCCGATGGTTCGCGTGATGCTGATTGAACAGCTTTATCGTGCTATGAGTATTAACCATAATCACCCTTATCATCGTGCAGGTTAAGCTCAAGTATTGTTCTTTTTTTGGAACAATACGTTGATATTTCCCCCATTACACAGATGATAAGAATCTGACAAAATCCTTTTCATCTTCCCTTATTAGGCTTTCACAATGAACTTACAAACGCTACCCGGCTTATTCATTTCTCATGGCTCTCCCATGCTTGCGTTGAATCCAGAGCAAGTTGGGCCTGCGTTACATCGTTTGGGTCTAAACTTACCGACACCACAAGCAATTGTGATTATGTCCGCTCACTGGGAAAGTAACTCACTTGAAGTAAGTACTGGAGCCCGTCCTGAGACATGGCATGACTTTCGAGGCTTTCCTGCTGAGCTTTATGACATTCGCTACCCAGCACCCGGTCAACCTGTTCTAGCCGAAGAAATTCTACATTTATTGGCAGAAGCGGGTTTTTCAGCTCATGCAAACAGTACTCGTCCGCGTGATCATGGCGTTTGGATGCCTTTACTCCATATGTATCCAGATGCAGACATCCCTGTGGTGGAAATTTCACTCCCGATGAATCTGTCGGCAGAAGAGATTTATAAAATTGGTCAAACCCTTGCGCCACTACGCGAGCAGCAGGTCTTGCTCATTGGCTCAGGGAGTATTACCCATAACTTAGCCGAGTTGTCTTGGCATGGTCAGTCACAAGCGGTACCTGAGTGGGCATCGACATTTCGTAATCATGTGGTCGCGAAACTTAGCCATCAGGACTTTGACGCCATTTTAGACTGGGAATCGATTCCTTTTGTCCGTCGTAACCACCCAACGTTAGAACACTTTGCCCCAATATTTTTTGCGATGGGTACAGGACATCGTTTTAATATTGTGCATAGTAGCTTTACCATGGGTGCACTGGGCATGGACATTTACCGTTTTGATTAATGTATAAATTTTACTTATATATTAACAAAAAAATATTTATGGATATATTTTGAAACCCAAAAGAACTGAATGTATCCATTCTTTTAAAAACAACATCGGATATCATGTATCTTGTTATTTTAAATCAAGAACTTGTAACCCATGAAATTAAAATATTTAGCGATTGCCCTTTTCCCACTCGCACTGGCTGCTTGCCAATCATCTGATATTCAAAAAGTAGGAGATTTGGCTGTGTCTGTACTACAACAACAAAATGCAGATCAAACACTCGCAAACTACCATTGGAGCGCGAACACCGCAGGTACGCCTAAACCTTTGGTTTTAAACTTTGACAAACAAGCTGGTCGCTTAGGCATTGCAACCAGTTGTAACGGTATGGGGACTAGCTGGAAAGTTGAGAGTAATCAAATCGTGACGGGTAACCTGATGGCGACTCAAATGGCATGTGAACCAAAAGCCATGGCTCAGGAAGGCATGGCAGCAGATTTATTTGACAACCGTAAAGCACCGTTTGTTTTAAACCTAAATGATCCTGATGCGCCAACACTGACCGTGGTATCGGCAAAAGGTGAAAAAATTGTATTCACAGGTAAGCAAACTGCTGAATCGAAATATCAAAGCCAAGGTGAAACTGTTTTCTTAGAAATTTCACCAGAAACCAAAACATGTTCTGCAGGTGTTGCCCGTATGGAATGCCTACAAGTTCGTGAAATTAAATATGCTGAAAATGGCCTAAAAACGCAGGTCGATAAAGACTGGACGTTATTCTATAACCATATCGATGGTTTCACCCACAATCCGAAAGAGCGTCAAATCGTACGTGTTAAACGTTTTGAAATTGCCAACCCTGCGGCTGACCAATCAAAATATGCTTATGTTCAAGACATGATTATTGAACGTGAAGCGGTCAAAGGTTCATTGTAATCGTTCAATGACCTAGAAAAAAACCGAGGCTATCGCCTCGGTTTTTTATTGGGATTTTCTAAGTGTACAAAACTTAGAATACGCCTTGAGCTAGCATTGCATCTGCAACTTTTACAAAGCCTGCAATGTTCGCACCATTGACATAGTTCACAGTACCATCTGCTTGTGTACCGTATTTCACACAGTTACGGTGAATTTCTTTCATGATCGCATGTAAGCGCTCATCGACTTCTTCAAAAGTCCAACCCAAACGCAAAGCATTTTGTGACATTTCTAAGCCAGAAGTCGCAACACCACCCGCGTTCGATGCTTTACCTGGTGCGTATAAAATTTTCGCTTCAACGAATTTTTCGACTGCATCTAAGGTAGAAGGCATGTTTGCCCCTTCAGCGACACAAATCACACCATTTGCAAGAAGTACTTCAGCATCTGCCTGATCTAACTCATTTTGAGTTGCACATGGCAGTGCAATATCACATGGAATAGACCATGGACGCTGACCTTCTAAGTATTCAAAGCCATGCTTAGATGCAAACTCAGAAATACGACCGCGCTTCACATTTTTCAATTCCATCACTTCAGCAAGTAAAGCATCGGTAAAACCTGCTTTTACATATACCGTACCCGCAGAGTCAGACAATGAAACGACTTTTGCACCCAGATACATTGCTTTTTCAGCAGCGTACTGTGCTACGTTACCAGAACCAGAAATCGTGACTGTTTTGCCTTGGAAGCAGTCGCCACGTGTTTTCAGCATTTCTTCAGCAAAATACACTGTGCCGTAGCCCGTTGCTTCAGGACGCGCCAAAGAACCACCAAAGGTCAAACCTTTACCCGTAAACACAGATGAAGTGTCATTACTTAACTTCTTCATCATGCCAGCCATATAACCCACTTCACGGCCACCCACACCAATATCACCCGCAGGGATATCCGTATTTGAACCTAGGTGACGGTATAGCTCAATCATTAGCGCTTGGCAGAAACGCATAATTTCGCCTTCAGACTTACCCTTAGGATCAAAGTCTGAACCACCTTTACCACCGCCCATTGGCAGTGTAGTGAGGGCATTTTTAAAGGTCTGTTCAAAACCCAAGAACTTAAGAATAGACAAGTTCACCGATGGATGAAAACGCATACCACCTTTAAATGGACCAATAGCCGAGTTGTATTGAACACGGAAAGCACGATTTACATGCGTTTGACCTTGATCATCCACCCATGAAACGCGGAATTGAATCGCACGCTCTGGCTCAACCAAACGCTCCAGCAAACCGTGGTCTGCATAACGAGGATTTTTTTCAATGAACGGCCAAAGGCTGGTCATGACTTCCTCTACCGCTTGTAGAAATTCGGGTTGATGTTCATCACGTGTTTTCACGTAATCTAAAAACTCATTAAGGCTGTTATATTTCAACGCTTAATCCTCAGCAGAAAATGGATCAAAATTGGTCAAATTTTATAAACAATGTTAAATTTTGGCGCAAACAATTAAATATCTTTTACCAACAATTCACAACACATTTCTATAAAAAAACATATTTATCATTTATATAACAATTATTTATATAAAACATACCTCAAAACTGGTTATAAAAAAACACCAATGAAAACACAGGTTTAAAATCTTTTTTTGCTCAAAAATGATGCAGTTAATGAACCGTTTTAGAACACAGGATTATTCAAAAAAAACATGGTAAAATTCAGTGATCTACCTATTTCTCCTAATATCTCTGCAAATTCAGTTGCAGGATTGGTTTACGCATGAATTCGCACATTTCCCTGATCCAAAATATCGATGCCCTCCTTCCCCAAACCCAATGTGGACTCTGCGGACATCGTGATGGATGTCTGCCTTATGCCCAAGCCATCAGCGAAGGTGAAGCAGCCAATAAATGTGTACCCGGCGGGCAGCCTGTAGCCGATGCATTGGCTCAGTTGCTAAACAGGCCAGCATTAATTGCAGAAGAAAGTATTTGGCCTATTCAAGCCGATGGCCGCCCACAGAGAATGAAAGCAGTTATTCGTGAAGATGAATGCATTGGTTGTACCAAATGTATTAGTGCCTGTCCTGTAGATGCCATTATTGGCTCAGGTAAACTTATGCACAGTATTTTGACTGACCTGTGTACAGGCTGTGAATTGTGTATCCCACCTTGTCCTGTCGACTGTATTGACCTTATTCCAGATGTAGACGGCATACCGACGGAAATCTTGCGTAAAGCTGAGCAAGATGATTTAAGACAACGCTATTACGCACATATTCAACGTGAAGAAAAACAGCGTCTACACCGTAAAGGCCCAGTGGTTCGTGCAGAAATTGATACGGCTTTATTTGCCCAGTTTTCAGCACAGAACGATACTATACCCGATATTCAGATCATTGAAAAAGAACCAGAAATGGCAGCAAAACTCGATGCAAAATCCACCATTGAGCTGGCGAAATTACGCGTACAAATTAAAAAATTAGAAAAGCAGCTCAGCGTTCGTGAAGATACGAAAAAACGTTTGTTGTTAGATGACTTAACCCAACACCTTCATCAGTTACAGGAAGCTTAAAACATGCTCACAACAAGCGGAAAACCTGTAAAAAACATGACCAAAAAGCAAATCCAAATCTTTTTTGAACGTTTACGTGCGCAACGTCCAAATCCCAAAACTGAATTAAATTATTCGAGTCCTTTTGAGCTGTTGGTGGCTGTGACCTTGTCTGCTCAGGCGACAGATGTGAGTGTCAACAAAGCTACAGACAAACTCTTTCCTGTTGCCAATACACCTGAAACTATTTACGCCTTAGGGGTCGATGGTTTAAAAACCTATATTAAAACCATAGGTTTATATAATGCGAAGGCCGAAAATGTAATTAAAGCCTGTAAAATGCTGATTGAAAAACATAACAGCATCGTGCCAAACAACCGTGCCGATTTAGAAGCTTTACCCGGTGTAGGGCGAAAAACAGCCAATGTAGTGTTGAATACTGCTTTTGGGCAACCGACCATGGCGGTCGATACGCATATTTTTCGTTTAGGCAATCGTACGGGATTAGCGGTCGGCAAAAATGTGCTTGAAGTCGAGCACCGTTTAGTGAAAGTCATTCCGAAAGAATTTATTGTGGACTCACACCATTGGCTCATTTTACATGGTCGATACTGCTGTATCGCACGCAAACCGAAATGTCATGAATGCATCGTTTCAGATGTGTGTAACTGGCCAGATCGTTTTGAATTTGGTGCAGCACGTATTGCCACAACGACGATTGAAGCTGAACACTAAAGTTCAGTTTTTTTATTGTTGATTTGATTTATCTTTTAAGTCTTGCTGCAACTTCGGATGCAACTGACGTTCTGGTTGCTTCTTCGACAGTTTTTCTTGTTTACTGACATCGCGTAGCATTTTTACGCTAATGCAAAACAAACCCACCAATACCGCCACGGCAACAATAATTAAAACAATGATTCCAACTTGTGCCACACGCGACTCCATTTTTAGAGGATCAAGAAAAAGAGCCCTAATATGACTTAGAGCTCTTTCAATGTCAAAACATTGCCATGTTTAAAACATGCAATTATTTGTCTTGATCAAGAATCGCGAACAAATCTGCTTGTACTTCGTCAATTGGACGTAAGCCATTCAGCTTGTCATAGGTTGGTGCATTTTCACCAGACGCTGCGCGACCTTGGTAGAAACCAACCAACTGTTCAGTTTCAGTGTGGTATGAACCTAAACGCTTACGAATCGTTGCTTCTTGGTCATCTGGACGCTGTACCAGCTCTTCACCAGTTTCGTCGTCCTTACCTTCCACTTTAGGTGGGTTGTAAACGATGTGATAAACACGGCCCGATGCAGGGTGCTGACGGCGACCAGAAAGACGTTGTACGATTTCTTCGTCAGGTACATCAATTTCAATCACGTGATCAATGTTGATGCCTTCATTTTCAAGCGCTTCGGCTTGAGGAATGGTACGAGGGAAACCATCAAAGATACAGCCATTTACACAGTCAGGTTGTGCAATACGTTCTTTCACTAAACCAATGATCAGTTCATCAGATACAAGACCACCATTGTCCATCACGCTTTTAGCTTGTAGACCGAGTTCAGTTCCTTCACGAATTGCAGCACGGAGCATATCACCGGTTGAAATTTGTGGGACATTGTAGCGCTTACAGATCAACTGAGCTTGTGTACCTTTACCTGCTCCAGGTGGTCCGAGTAAGATAATGCGCATAAAAAAACATCCTCATTTAAACAATATATTTGACGCTTTATACATGCCGACAAATTCGACATATTTTTAGCATCTAATTATAAGAAAGCTACAAACAAATGTATTGTACCCGCAATGAAGCCCGTTACCCCACCCAATAAAATCAAAATCCATTCGTCTTCCTGAAATGCAGGACGTAATAAGTTTTGAAATTCTTTCGGCGTTAGCTCCCGAATACGGTCTCTAAACATTTGATAGATTTTCTGTGCACGGCTCGCATTGAACGCTGGGTCGCATACAGGCACCATCGTAATTTCAATTGAACGATCAATCAAGTCCGTCTTGAGTTTTGCGTATTCACGTGGCCCCAAAGACAGCTGCAAAGATGTTCTCACCAATGGTGTTTCCATAATTTCATTAATATGACGTTTGACAATACGACGGGTCTTGTCTTTTTTATTGCCATACATCATTTCAGTCATGATGGATTTTAACGTAATCAGGTCTTCTGTGACTACACTTGCAAACACATCAGACACTTCTTCTTGACGCTTCATGAAAGCGCCTTGCACATTATAAGTCCCAATGCGCGGAATCACAGGCTTAATCCATGGAAACTTACGATCTTTTGTTAATTCAGTCAGTTGCAGATATCGAACATAGTGTGGCTCAATTGGATTAAACACCATCCAAATCGCAATCCAGTTGGTTAAGAAGCCCCATACTGCCGCCCAAAATGGTACGGTCCAATGCCATGGCACCACAAACCAAACAATCATTTGGAAGATACCAAAGAACATCCCAATGAGGGCACTAATATGCCAAATAAAGTTGATTTCTTTCTGACCCACTTTCAAGAACATACGCACCATTAGTCTGCGGTCACCTTCCATTTGGCTGACCACCATATCGCGCATATCCACAAGTGACTCGACGTTCATGGTCAGTTCGGTCACTAATTCTCTGAGCACAGCCGGAAGCTGTTTGTGTGCCTGCGCATAAATTCGACGCTTAATCGAATAAGGTAAGTTTTCCCAAAGTACAGCATTACGGTCAATCATGACTTCATCAATCAGGTGCTCAAGTTCAAAACCAACTTGCTCACCAATGATTCGCGCCATATCCTCAGGATCCATTGCATCTAAAAATTCACGCAAAGAACCAAGCTTAGATAAGGTGTTATCCGTAATGATGCCTGAAATACGCCCCGCTTTTCTGGGCACAATGCCCTGCCAACCCACAGGCAAAGGCCCAATATGAAAGCCCCAAAATGTAATCGGGTAAAAGACCATTTTCAGGGCCATCCAAACGTGCGCCCAAGTCACAAAAGCAGTCACAGGAATAATGCTGAGTACAGCCCAAAAATCGGGTCGATTCAAAAAGGTTTGCCACAACTGATTGACGTACTCAAGCATGCATAACTTCCATATTTAATTTTATTAACTGAATTATATAGCGTTTTAAAAAAGATATTGTGTCTACAAACCGAAACTTAGAGTATAGGAAAATTGTAGTCTCGGTTCAGTTTCTGCAACCACATAGCCCGATTTGGCTTCGAGTTTTTCCCCTGCACCAATCCCTACACTGAAAGTGCTGATTCGTTCAGGACTCAGTAACACATAAGCAAGATCTACACCACCACCAAGGCGAGATTCGTACTCGCCATCCACTTTCTTACTGTCAATATGCCCCGCATAAACACCGAGATAATAGCCATTTTTATCTTTACCAGTAAAATGAACTGGAAATCTAAAACCCAACTGACCACCTACAGGGTAATCATCATTGATAAATACCCCAGCTTTTGCGTATGCAATGCCATAAGGATTCACCCATTCCAGATTGGTGTGCAGTAATTTCTGCGTTACACCAGCCCCTACATTCCACGTTTGAGCACTGCCAGCAGGAATTTTTGCATCTGGCAAAAAGGAATTATCTTGAGCGTAGGCTACGTTTGCACAGGCAACAAGTGCCAACACTGGATAAATTCTTGTCATTATTGTCACCATTATCCGTAATGTTATTTTAGTAATTGGTCCCTTTTTACAGGATTTTGACTGTAGCAGAATTTATAAAACACTTATATACAGCAATTTATATTTTTGATGTCTATAAAGTCAAAATTTAGGCAAAAATGAAAAGCAGAAGCCGCGATTACAAATATCAAAACAGTGTGACATGCGTTAGAATAGCGCGCAGGTATTTTCCTCTTTATCCATGTGTTTAAGTCGATTTGGTATGAAACAGCACTTTCCTTTAAAAAATGTCCAACAAGAAAAGCGCATTTTTCGCAATCGTACCTTTATCTCCATGGGTATTGTGGTTTTCTTCTTGCTGATTTTAGTCACTCGCTATGCCTATTTGCAGCTGGTTCAATTTGACGAGTTTTCAACTGCATCCGATCAAAACCGCATTCGCCTACAACCTTTAGCCCCTGCCCGTGGTTATATTTATGACCGCAATGGTGTGCTGTTGGCGGACAACTATCCAGTCTTTACCGCGACGATGAGTCGAGCGGATGTGACGGATATTGATGCCACGATTGAACGTTTAACGCCAATCTTAGAACTCACCCCTGATGATATTGAGCGCTTTAACAGTCGTATTAAAGCCTCACGTAAAACTGAACGCGTTTCCATTAAACTTAATCTCAATGAAAACGATATTGCTCGCTTTAGCGAAGTTAAATATCAATTCCCTGGGGTTAATATCGAAACCCAGATGACGCGCTACTATCCACATGGTGAGCTATTTGCCCATGTGATTGGTTATGTCGGTCGAATTAACGATAAAGAATTAAAAAGCATCAATAAAGATTTGTATGCGGGCACTAACCTGATTGGTAAAATTGGGGTAGAAAACTCTTATGAAGATTTGCTGCATGGTGTACCAGGAAATGAGTCGGTCGAAGCCGATGCGCATGGTAACGTGCTACGTCATTTAGGTCGCAAAGAACCCGTTCGTGGTAATGACTTATATCTTTCACTCGATTATGGCTTGCAGACGGTTGCCTCAGAGCAGCTTGCAGGTCGTCGTGGTGCAATTGTGGCGATGGATCCACGTACAGGTGAAATTCTTGCCTTGGTCTCAAGTCCAAGTTTTAACCCTAACCTGTTTGTCACCGGCATTAGTCATACCGACTATAGTGGTTTACGCGATAACCTCGATCAACCCTTATATAACCGTGCTGTGCAAGGCGCTTACCCACCTGGCTCGACCATTAAACCGATGTTTGGTTTAGGTGGTATTCATTATGGCTTAATTGATTGGGGCACGGCCATTTCCGATCATGGCTATTTCACACTTCCGGGCGATTCGCATAAATTCCGCGACTGGAAAAAGTCAGGACACGGCGTAGTCAACTTGCATAAATCGCAAGTGGTCTCTTGCGATACCTTCTTCTACATTCTGTCGTTCCGTATGGGCATTGAAAAAATGAACACATGGATGCGCCAGTTTGGCTTTGGTGAAAAAACTGGTGTGGATTTACCAAGTGAAAGTACAGGCCTTTACCCAAACCCCGAATGGAAAATGCGTACCCGAGATGCCAAGTGGCTCAAAGGGGAAACCATTTCAGTAAGTATTGGACAAGGTGCTTTTACAGCAACACCGCTGCAATTGGCCATGGCAACAGCCATTACCGCCAACCATGGTTCACATGTGATTCCGCATGTTTTACAAACCAGTAAAGGCGCAAAACCACATAAAGACTTAAATGCACCTGATGGCAGAATCCAGTTCAATGGCACCGATCAAGACTGGATACAAATGCGTGATGCCATGGTCGATGTCATTGAAACAGGGACTGGACGTGGCATTCGCACGCCAATGTATAAAATTGCAGGTAAAACCGGTACTGCACAGGTCAAAAGTATTGCTCAAGGTAAACGCTATAATGAAGCCCTATTGACTGAACGTCAGTTAGATCACGGTTTATTCGTAGGCTTTGCACCTGCGGAAAACCCTGAAATTGCGATTGCAGTGGTTTGGGAAAATGGTCGTCATGGTGGTTCTGCGGCACAGCTGGCTCGTCCGATCTTAGACTACTGGCTGCTCACACGTCATAAAAATCCAATTCGTCCACAAAACCATCAAATTAGTGGCGGCTTGATGACAGCGGGGATTAAACCGGGTGAATTACCAAGTGGTAGCACTCCACCAGCGACCACAACTGGGACAAGTACAGCTACGCCAACCAGTACTTCCAATACAGCACCCGCTTCAACAACGGCAAATACAAGCCGTTCAGCTACACCACCTTCTGCACCTGTGGAGTCAGACTAATTATGAAAAACCAACTCCGCATCATTGGAGGGGACTGGAAACGTCGTCAACTGCCTTTTGCCAATATTGAAGGTTTACGCCCTACGCCTGATCGCGTACGTGAGACTTTGTTTAATTGGCTCATGTGGGATGTGCAAAACACCAATGTTTTGGATATTTGTGCAGGTTCGGGTGCGTTGGCATTTGAAGCCTTATCACGTGGTGCATCAAAGATAGTGATGATTGAACCTGACCGCAGTCAAGCACAGTTTTTAACGCAAAACTTGGAACTCCTTAAAGTCCCTAAGTCTCGTGCCCAGTTAAAAGTAGCGACTGCACAGCAAACATTAGCCACCTTAAAAGAGCAATTTGACTTGGTCTTTTTAGACCCACCGTATAGCCTAGAGCTATGGGAAGAACTGGCCCTCTTGGCGGATCCGATAATTCAAAATAATGGCTATATTTATGTAGAAGCCGATCGGGATTTGAATCTATTAAAACTTCCAGCATCGTGGGTGCAAGTGAAGAGCACCAAAGCTGGGACTGTACGTGCAGGTTTATATCAAAAGAAAGTGGTGGTTTCCCCATAATCTAGACACTTTTACGCCCTTTTGATTTAGGCCATCACGAAAGAAATTGCTCTTAGTGCATATTAGTGTGGTTCTGAGCTACGCTATGTATAAAGATCAATATACATATTCAAAATCAAGCTAAGGTTTCAATCATTTTTCATGTCTAAAACTATGTAGACAGATCGAAAAACCATACACTCGCTAAAATTTTAAATATATCGCATATGACTTGGTTGATCTTTATCTTAGGTGCAATGGTGGCGGGTTTTGTACAGGGACTCACGGGCTTTGCATTTGCCTTAATTGCCATGTCATTTTGGGTCTGGATCTTGGCACCTCAGCTCGCAGCGCCCTTGGTGGTGTTCGCCTCAGTCTGGAGTCACCTAATTTCCTTAAAGTCGGAATCTGCCTTTCAACTTGATAAAAGCCTTGTTACGCCTTATATCCTTGCAGGTCTGATTGGCGTTCCATTGGGTACCTATCTGTTAGACATCATTCAAGCACATACCTTTAAACTGGTTCTAGGAATTTTTTTGATTCTTTGGTGTCCATTGATGTTAATTAATCCCCAGATTCGCTTCATTCAAAACTCTGGAAAATACGCCGATAGCAGTATTGGTTTTCTTGGAGGTGTATTGGGTGGGTTAGGAGGCTTTTGTGGCTCACTGCCTTCAGCTTGGGTCATGTTAAAAAACCTTCCTAAAGAGCAACAGCGCTCAATTTTAAGGCATTTTAATTTCGCCATTCAGCTATTCACCTTACTCACCTATCTGCTCCGCGGAAATTTAAACTTGCAACATTTACCCTATATGGGCATCTTACTTTTGAGTGTGAGTCTACCTGCCATGCTCGGCGCGCAATTGTTTTATAAAATTTCTGAGCGGCAGTTCAAACATACGGTACTGGGTTTATTGTTTAGTTCAGGCTGTTTTCTATGTATCAGCTATCGCTTTCTGTAGTGCTATAAAAACCTGACTCTGCACTTTGGCATTGGCTTGGGTCAGCAATTGTGTGTTTTGTGTCAAAATAGGCTCATCTTTAAACAACTTAGCTCTACTGGGCTTTCTCCAACTCCAAAAATCTTTATACAATTGGCACACCTTCAAACCCACCGCTCACCATATATGAAACTGCCTCTTGCACTACTGAGTATTTGCTTTATCAGTGCTTGCTCCATAAGCTCATCCAAAGAAATAAAACAAGCCGAAAAACTTCTCCAATCTTTTGACTGTCAAAATATAGAGCGCGATCAGGCAGACCACAGCAGTATGACCAGTTATCATGAACAAGTGCTTGCCAGCAGCAAACAAAAAGCCCAATCCTATGTAGAAAGCTATCAACATGGCGATCAAATTTTTGACCTGCCCCTGCCCGAAGTGATTGAAACACAGCTACAAAGTTATACGGCCGCATGCCAATCACTAGGTGGGGTTTTACCCAATCCCCAGCAAAGTCCTTAAAATACGATTAGCAATAAAAAAGACAGCTCGAAAGCTGTCTTTTTTATTTCATATGATTCGAATTTAAGACACAGTTGAGTCGTTGTGATAGCGAGTATCGACACTGAAATCTTGAGGAAATTTAGCAGAAATTTGCGCATAAAATGCCATAATTTCAGCCATATCTTTTTCATAATCACCAGTAGGATAAATAATTTTACCCACTCCAGTTTTTTTCTTCGCATAGTCCATATAGGCCAACGCAATTGGAACACCTGCACTAACTGCAACATGGTAAAAACCTGTTTTCCACTGTTCCTGCTTGGCACGTGTCCCTTCAGGGGTGACCAACATCACCAACTTAGGGTGTTCTTTAAAAAGATCACTCATGAGTTGCACCATACTTGGACGTGGTTCACCTTCATGCTTCGGACGACGGTCAATACCTATCCCGCCCATTGCACGAACAAATGGCCCAAATGGCAGTTTCATATAGCTGTCTTTAATAGTGATACGGACATGCACACCTAAGGCCTTTAATGCCAAACGAGCGTACAGCGCATCCCAATTGCTGGTATGTGGCGCTGCAATCATTACACATTGATCGATATTCAAATCCCAATGATTATCAATCTGCCACCCCATTAAGGCTAAACTTTGTTCTGCAAGCTTTTCGAACACAAAAAATACCACATTACTGAAAATCCGCGCCGATTCTAGCAATGCTGCTGATCAAATACACGGCGAGACGCTCAATAAAACAACAATTAATCTATAAACGTATATTTTATTTAATTCCAAATATTTCAAGAAAAAACAGGGTCTTTGAGATTAAAGGTAAAAATACGTGAATAGTATTCTTTATTGAAGATACAGAAGCACTCACAGATCTTCACAGATTCATTTCCTGCACTACTGTAGTGTAAAACTAAACATTGAATAATATCAGGTGCTGTATATGCAAAAGACTGTTTTAGCACTATGCCTATCTTTCACCATGTTAACTGCATGCTCAAAGCCAAATGAAAACAATCCTCCACCAGATCACAATGTCACGGCATCTCTGGACGACAGTGCTAGCACAACCGTGATGGATGCACCAGACACAGCAAATGCCTTAGATTGGGTAGGCACATATCAAGGGGTTCTACCCTGTCATGATTGTTCTGGGATCGACACTGAACTTGAACTGACCTTAGATCATCATTTTGTGCTGAAACAAAAATTTTTAGGCAAATCGAATAATAATTATGTCAATGAAGTGAAAGGTTCATTTCAATTTTTGAATGACTCTGATCAACTGATACAGCTCGACTCATCTGGTGATAGCCGTATTTATTATATTGGTGCGCAATTCATTGAAATGCGTGGCGATAAAGGCCAACTACTGGATCAACCTGAGTCCAACTTTAAACTCACCAAATCCTTAGAATAGACACTCGCAACATTCTGAATGATTTAAATTGCTTCTTTATATATCACAGCATAAATTTCACCAAAACATCAAAATGGTGGCTGAATTACTTCGGCCACCTTTATCAGAGTTTACTGCTTTTGGGTCTGCATATTCTTAATTAGCTCGCTAAAATCAAGTGTTGCAGCTTTTTGTACAGGTGGATAATCCATCAAAGATTTAATGTGTGAACCCAGTAATGCCTGTAAAGGTTCAGAAATCCATTGCTTGGTTTGAATAATCTCCGAACGGTCTCTAATACTATCAAAAGTCTCAAATGGGTCTTGACGAAGGTTGTACATCACTGGAAATTTTTGCTTTTGATATTGGTCGTAATAATTTTCACTGGTTTCAAAATGAACTTTCCATTGATTAATACGAACTGCACGTAAAATCGATTCATGATAGTACAGAAAATTATCTCGCATACTCTCTTTTGATTTGCCCGTCCAATAGTCGATATTGTTTACACCATCAATAATTTGCTTACGATTGGTTTTCATCACCTCGACCACATTTTTATTCCCTGCGACATTCGCCAAAGTTGTAAACAAATCCATATGCGACTGAATGCCGTGTTTCACTTGTCCCGCAGGAATATGTCCCGGCCATCGCACCATCATTGGAACACGGACTCCCCCTTCATAGGTCGTCATTTTTTCACCACGGAATGGTGTGGTTCCACCATGATTTTTTGCACTGTGCTCAGGGCCATTATCAGTGGTATAAACAATGATGGTGTTATCCAACACCCCCATCTTCTTCATATCATCCAAGAGTTGACCGACTTGCATATCGTGTTCAACCATACCGCTGCCGTATAGATCATCTTCTGAGGTGGCTTTAGCAGCTAAGTAACGATGCTCAGGACGTAAATGGGTAAACATGTGCATACGACTTGGGTTTAACCATACAAAAAACGGCTTGTCTGCTTTTTTACTGCGCTTCATAAAGTCTAAGCTGGCTGCAATGAATTCATCATCCACCGTTTCCATGCGTTTACGCGAAAGTTCACCCGTATCTTTACATTTTTGCTTACCCATTTTACCAAAACGCGGATCATTCGTTTCATCATCTGTAGTGTTTGCATAACAGTGTAGAACGCCACGAGTACCAAATTTTTGACGGAATTCTGGATCTTTTGGATAATCAAATTGCTCAAAAGTCTCCTCAGTATTGAGGTGATACAAATTACCGAAGAACTCATCAAAACCATGTACCGTTGGTAAATGTTCGTTACGGTCACCCAAGTGGTTTTTACCAAACTGACCACTCATATAACCCAAAGGTTTTAGTACTTCTGCCAGCGTTGGTGTTTCTGGTTTAATCCCTAAAGGCGAATCTGGTCGCCCTACCGTGGTCAAACCTGAACGAATTGGATACTGACCCGTAATAAACGATGCACGACCTGCGGCAGAACTTGGCTGTGCATAATGATCAGTGAACATAATGCCTTCTTTGGCAATACGGTCAATATTCGGCGTGTTATACCCCATAACCCCATGGCTATACGCGCTGACGTTTGTCATGCCCACATCATCCGACATAATCACCAAGATATTCGGTGCTTTTGCCATCAGGGCGGTTGAAAGCAAAGCCCCTCCTGCCAGAGCGATGGAACGTGCAATAATTTTTTTACGCATATGTTTTCCTTAACAGTTTTTGGAACAGATAAAAACTCACTTTCAAACAATTGTATCCACACAATCATTTGATACTTCATCATTTATGGGCGACGTCCTGCCCTACGTTATTACGGTTCTTTTAATGTGGTTGTAAGCGTTTCGCAATCTCACTTTTGGAAGTGGTTGCGGTATGAAAAAATTTCTTTAAGCCTGAGCACAGGTAATGTAAGCCAACTTCTCCTTCAGGGGTTTTCAAGAAACGGTCTTTCGGACAATCGCCCCAGCACAGTTGTAAATATGGACATTTGCGGCAGTATTCTGGGAGTGAGTTTGACTTGGCATAGGCAAATTTCTTTTGTCGCTCTGCAAAAACCAAATCCCCCTGATGGGTCTCTTGAATATTGCCGAGCTTATATTCTGGATAGACAAAGTGATCACAGGAAAATAAATCACCATTGTGCTCCACTGCGAGTGACTTCCCGCAAATCTGTCCAGATACACATTTTTGTGCGCCATATCCAAACATCATCGAAATCACATTCTTAAATTGATCGATAAACACTTGTCCAAAGTCTTGAGCAAACCACTCCTTCCATACAGTAGATAAGAAGCTCCCCCAATCATCCGCAGCAATCGACCAGTCGGTTACTACGGAATCAATAGTTCCGGGTTGTGCTGCGGTACTGCCTAGTTTCGGTAAATCGGCTGGATTCCAGTGTCCTGGCGCTGTTTGTTGGAACTGCGCACTTTCCATGCCTGGAATAAACTGAATCATGTAAGGTTTAACCTGATCACGCAGGAAGCGGTACACATCGAGCGGTCGTTTGCTGTTATCGCGATTGACCACACATAATGCGTTAAAGCGTATTTGGTATTGATGCAGTAGTTGCGCAGCATGCATCACTTTGGCATGGGTAGGTTTACCACCTTTGTTATAACGGTGGATGTCGTGCAAATCGGCTGGACCATCAATGGATAAGCCAACAAGATAATCATGTTTTTTTAGAAAGGCACACCAGTGTTCATCGAGTAAAATACCGTTGGTTTGTAAGTCATTTTCAATGCGTTGATTGGGTTTCTTATATTTATGTTGTAGTGCAGTCACGCGTTTAAAGAAATCCACCCTCATTAAGGTCGGCTCACCGCCCTGCCAACTAAATACAATTTCATCCCCAGTTTGTGCTTCAATATATTGCTTAATATGAAGCTCTAGCATTGACTCCGTCATGCGCGGAGTTTTCGGTTGATGCAACATATCTTGCTTATGCAAATAGAAGCAATAACTACAGTCCAAGTTACACTGTGCGCCAGAGGGCTTGACCATCACGTGATAGCGATATGTTTGTCCCTGCACTTGCAGGCTTTTTAAAGGCGGCGATTCAGCTTGTATAGGTATCATTCGCATTTTTTAGAGTCCTCATTTTTTCAGCGTTCAGGCACTAATTCGCAACTGTACATAACCATGTGCACAAGTCATTTTGCGAAAAGAGATTAGCGAGTTTCATTCCATTCACTACATGAAGTCTGCTAAAGAGCAGAGCCGTTTTGTATTTTGAATGGATTAACCCGAGTGACTGTTGCCGCTAAACACGCAACAGGAAGGCTGCTATAAGATAACCTTTCAGATATTTTGATAATTTCAATGTTTTATAATTCATTCTCTTCTTATCCCTAAGCTTAATTGTCATCAGCAAAGCTACCGTGTAAGAGTAAAAATCAACAGCCAATTCCAATTTAGGCATGCTGAAAAATACTGACCCATCTCACACAGTTGCATTGCTTGGTAGAGCACGTTATCAAACTTTGAAAATAGAAAAACCACTCAAAAGAATGGTAATTGTATTTTTTATGGTCTCTACTTATTAAAGCTTTCTTCGGATTCAGATCATGTTCTAAAACTTATTATTCTTTAGCGTGTATTTGAAAAAATGCCTTTTCCTATACAGCGAATACAGACCTATCGTCGTCTGGAATTTTTGCTGAAAAAGGATTTTGTTGCACAAATATTTAAAAAAATACCCCTAAGCGACTCAAATTTAAGTGACAACTTGGATATGAATTCGGTCTTAAAATGGCTATACGGGCATGTACCTCGTTGACCTAGCTTTGAAAGTTCCTAGCACTGAGTTTATCGCCTAGTAATTTGATGCAATGCATCTTGGTTTCTACCAAACTACGACGATGATAGCCTGACCATTTTTTCCAAATCATTTTTCCTAGGCGTTTAACTATTTTCAATAATTCATTTCTTTCTAAAGATTCTACTTTTTTGTCTTTCCAAGGCTTTGCATTTTTTCTAGGTGGAATCACTGCATACGCTTGCCGATCTGCAATGACCTGACGGCATTGTTTTTGTGTCATAAGCCCCGTCTGTATAGACTGAATCAATCTGCTCATCCAATGGGATTTGATCAAGTAAATCACCGAGTACCTGTGAATCACTGATATTGTTCGTTGTGAGCTGAACTGCACGTATTTGCAGCGTTTCAGCATCTATACCAATGTGAAGCTTACGCCATTGGCGATGATATTCGGGCTGATGTTTCTTCCTTTTCCATTCACCTTCACCTAAAAACTTTAAGCCAGTAGAGTCCACGGGCAAGTGAAGTCCATTACTACTTTTTTGATAGCGAATTGCAATATCAATATGCTTCTGTCTTCTACACAGCGTGGAATAATCTGGTGCTGTCCAATCTAATCCACTAAGTTTAATGAGGCTCTGAACAAATTCTGTGGCTAGGCGTAAAGAGAGTAGAAATAGCGATTTGATTATTAAACAACACTGAATCGCGGCATCGGCATAAGTTTGATTTCGACCTTGCTTACCTTGTGGTTGAGCATACCATTGAGTCGTTGGGTCAAACCAAATGAAGATGTTTCCTCTATTTATTAGTGCTCAGTTATACAAAGGCCAATTAGTTGTGCGATAAATTTTAGGTGCAGGCTTCTTCATTTAGAAATTATATTGATGAAGAAGCCCTTAAGAGTAGGTTTGTGCAACAAAGTCTATTCAGATTAAAAATGGCTAAAAATATCAATTATTTTAATTTAACAGCCTAACTAAACCACTTTAAGCATTATGCACCAAACCAATCCAACATTTACAAATAATAAAAAGGCCGCATTTAAGCGGCCTTTTTACATCTAAAATAATATGGTGCAGCTTACATCATTCCGCCCATACCACCCATGCCGCCCATATCAGGCATTGCTGGCTTGTCTTCTGGAACGTCAGTAATCATACATTCAGTTGTCAACATTAAACCTGCTACAGATGCAGCATGCTCAAGTGCAGAACGCGTTACTTTCGCAGGGTCAAGAATACCCATTTCTAGCATATCGCCATACTCAGAAGTAGCAGCGTTATAACCGAAGTTACCTTCTCCATTTTTTACCGCGTTGATCACAACTGAAGGCTCATCACCCGCATTCGCAACGATTTGACGAAGTGGTGCTTCAATTGCACGACGTAAAATGTTGATACCTACGTTTTGATCGTCATTCGCACCGTTTACGCCGTCAAGTGCAGCTGCAGCACGTACCAGTGCAACACCACCACCAGCAACCACACCTTCTTCAACAGCAGCACGTGTTGCATGAAGCGCATCGTCCACGCGGTCTTTCTTCTCTTTCATTTCAACTTCTGTCGCTGCACCAATTTTGATCACAGCTACACCGCCTGCCAATTTAGCAACACGTTCTTGAAGTTTTTCTTTGTCGTATTCAGAAGACGATTCTTCAATTTGCGCACGAATTTGAGTGACACGTTCAGCAATTTGAGCTGCGTCACCAGCACCGTCAACAATCACAGTATTTTCTTTAGATACAGTGATTTTGTGCGCAGTACCTAAGTCTTGAAGAGAAGCTTGTTCTAAAGTCATGCCGACTTCTTCAGAAATCACAGTCGCGCCCGTCAAGATTGCGATATCTTGAAGCATTGCTTTACGACGGTCACCAAAACCTGGTGCTTTAACCGCACATACTTTGATAATTCCGCGCATGTTGTTCACAACAAGTGTCGCTAACGCTTCACCTTCAACATCTTCAGCGATGATTAAAAGTGGCTTGCCTGTTTTAGCAACAGCTTCAAGTACAGTAATCAATTCACGGATGTTGCTGATTTTTTTGTCAACAAGCAAAATGAATGGGTTTTCTAATTCAGCAGTTAACGTATCTTGTTTGTTTGCAAAGTATGGGCTGATATAACCACGGTCAAATTGCATACCTTCAACAACGTCCAAAGCATCTTCAAAGCCTGAACCTTCCTCAACGGTAATTACGCCTTCTTTACCCACGCGTTCCATTGCTTGTGCAATGAGTTTACCTACAGTTTCGTCAGAGTTTGCAGAGATTGAACCCACTTGTTCAATCGCTTTGGTATCAGACGCTGGTTTAGCCGTTGCTTTAATTTCAGCAACCAATGCTTTAACTGCAAGGTCAATACCACGTTTCAAGTCCATTGGGTTCATGCCCGCAGTTACAGACTTGATGCCTTCATTTAAAATTGCTTGAGCTAGTACAGTTGCTGTTGTTGTACCGTCACCAGCAATGTCATTGGTTTTAGAAGAAACTTCACGAACCAATTGAGCGCCCATGTTCTCAAATTTGTCTTTTAGAGAGATTTCTTTCGCAACCGTTACACCATCTTTAGTGATGTGCGGCGCACCGAAAGAACGGTCGATCACAACGTTACGGCCTTTAGGACCTAAAGTTACTTTTACAGCATCTGCAAGCACGTTTACGCCTGCAATCATTTTAGAACGAGCTGAATCACCAAATTTTACGTCTTTAGCTGACATACTAAACTCCAAATATTCTTAAATTTTAATCAATTGTATTGCTTAAACAGCAAATGAACGTTCTGAATTAACCTTCAAGAACCGCTAAAATATCAGACTCTTTCATCACAAGAAGTTCTTCGCCTTCAACTTTAACTTTAGTGCCTGCATATGCACCAAACAGTACATTGTCGCCCACTTTTACGTCTAAAGCACGAACGCCATTGTCTGTAATTTTGCCATTGCCTACTGCAATGATTTCACCTTGAGCTGGCTGTTCAGCAGCAGAAGTACTCAAAATTAAACCACCTGCAGTTTTAGTTTCCTTTTCTACGCGGCGAATCACAACGTTGTCATGTAAAGGACGAATTTTGCTCATTTCTTGCTCCATAGACATTTTTAAAATGCCGTTGTTTACGATGTGAAGATGACTTCTTATTCCTAGGTCATCAACAAAATTTTGATATGACACTTTTGTGGGGATGGAATAAAACGCTTCAAGGGCAAACACAAAATATTTTTATATTTTTGCGCTCTTTTTAAGCAAACCTCATCAAAGTTTAGACACTCAATTCAATCTGACGTATTTCGCTACATCAACTCGAAGCGATTGGTTGCAGCGTTAAAGCTCAAATGTTGTACATCAGCATTCGGCAAAATAATATTCAAGCTATTGGGCAAGCCCGCATGTAAACGATAAGACGTTGCCGTTCCCGCATGAATATCCAGCACAGGATGAGATACCCCAAGTTGATAAATCTGGTTCAAATCATAAACGGCAGCGTGGTGTAAATGCCCATGTAAGAGTCCATTTAAACCATGTTGGCTCCATTGCTCCAACGCAATACGACCAAGCATTGGACAGTCTTTCACACCATGACTATGGTCTGGCGGAGTATAAAAAGGCTGATGTGCGGCGATCAGTTTAATTTTGTGTGCAGGTGCTTGCTGCAACTTCAGGTCAATCTCTTGAATTTGGTTCAGTGAAATATGCCCTCGCGTGTGGTAACGCCGACGAATACTATTCACCCCAATGACATAAAAGTGTTCAGTTTCCAACGTGTTTTCCATCCCCCCAAAAAACAGTTGATAACGTGCAAAGGGGCTGAAAAAACGATTCCACACATGGTACAGCGGAATATCATGATTCCCTGGCACCACCAAATACGGCAGCTTTAAACTGTCTAAAAACTGCCGACAAGCATAAAACTGAATAAACCGTGCACGTTGGGTCAAGTCCCCACTGACCACCACTGCTTCAAAAGGGTGTTCCTCACATAACTGACGAATGGCCTGCAAACAGACTTCGCGTTCGGTCCCAAAATGTAAATCCGACAAATGTAAAATCATGCGGGAACCATGACATTCAGCGCATGCTTACGTACTGTAATTTTCAGCGGTGGTGTCATCGTGACAATTTCTCCATCTACCGCAACCGTGAGCTTATTGCGCTTTGAATGAACAATCACTTCATCTGCTGCAAAGCTATAGACATCGGAAGCCTGATCCAAATTGCCTTTAATCAGCTGCCATAAGGTCTTGAACAAAGTCCGCTTATCACTTTTTGCTACTACCACGCCCGCCACTTTGCCTGCTTCCGCCGCCTTGGCAATACGTAGTTTCATTTCAGCCAGTTGAAGTTGGTTATTGCCAAAGAAAATCAATGGCGTTTTCACTGGATAGCGCTGTCCATCAACTTCCACTTCAAGTTTTAACTCTTTTCGGTCGCGGATGAGAACATCCAATGCCGAAGTATACGCATGCAATGGAAAACGTCCAAAATGCTTATTAAACTGTTCTCTTTTTTGAATAAATAAAGGATAAAGCCCTAAACTGGCATTGTTCAGATATATATGTTGATTCAACTGTGCCACATGTACAGAACGTGGCTGCCCTTCACTAATGGCTTTGGCTGCATCTAATAAATCCAACGGAATATTCAGCACTCGCGCAACATAGTTAAAGGTACCTAGCGGCAAGATCCCCATGGGAATATCCGTTCCCATCAATTTAGATGCAACAGCATTTAAAGTGCCATCGCCACCTGCAGCAACCACGACCCCTACATTCTCCGCTTGACGATGACGTAGTAAAATATCTTGCATCATCTGATCAAAGTTGATGCACTCACTTAACTCAAATGACTGTATTTCAAAACCCGCAGTACTCAGATCTGCTACCAACTGTTCATACACTTCATCTTTATTTGCGGCATGAAAACCTGATTTTTTATTATAAATAAGTGATAAAGGTTTGAGTTGCTCTGACATTTTGCACCTAAACTTGAAGTAATTGCTCTATTTTTGTCCAAATATTCAACACTTAACAGTTTTGTTATGTAAAATTCAAATGACTACCATTTATTTAATCAATAATAAATCTCAATCACAAAATAAATGCAAGCATATGATTTTAATACTAATATCTTAAATGAATAATCCTCATAAATATAATAAATACACAAAATAAAAGCAAGAAATCTAACCAAACTATTGTTTTTTAATAATTAAAATGAAGCAACTCCATCGAGCTGTTCATAATTTAGATACGCCTTTGGTCTTATTTTTTTTATCAAATTATGCTTTAATACAGCCACTTTTTTTTCATCTTTTCATCTCTGCAGTAAATTTTATTGCTGAGATTGTACTTTGTACAAACGTGTACATATTTGAGATAGGCCTCACCATGACCCAAGTGAACGCACCAGAATTCGTTCGTCACCCTAAGCTTATTGCGTGGGTGGAAGAAATTGCAAAATTAACAAAACCAGCGAAAATTGAATGGTGTGACGGCAGCGAAGAAGAATATCAACGTTATATCAACTTGATGATCGCTAACGGCACAATGCAAGCGCTTAACCAAGAAACGCATCCTGGTTCTTATCTTGCTAATTCTGATCCTTCTGACGTTGCTCGTGTTGAAGGTCGTACTTACATCTGCTCTGAAAAACAAGAAGATGCTGGTGCAACAAACAACTGGGAAGAGCCTGCTGAAATGCGTGCCCGCCTAAATGGTTTGTTTGACGGTTCAATGGCAGGTCGTACTTTATATGTAGTACCGTTCTCTATGGGCCCATTGGGTTCTCATATTGCGCACATTGGTATCGAATTAACTGACTCTCCATATGTAGCAGTTAGCATGTCTAAAATGGCTCGCATGGGTAAAGCTGTTTATGACGTTCTTGGTACAGACGGTGAATTTATTCCTTGCGTACATACTGTTGGTGCGCCGCTTGCTAATGGCGAAAAAGATGTTGCATGGCCTTGCAACCCTGAAAAATACATCGTGCATTATCCAGAAACACGTGAAATCTGGTCTTACGGTTCTGGTTACGGCGGTAACGCATTACTAGGTAAAAAATGCTTAGCTTTACGTATTGCGTCTTCTATGGGTCGTCAACAAGGTTGGTTAGCAGAACACATGCTGATCCTTGGTGTGACTAATCCTCAAGGCGAAAAACACTACATCGCAGCGGCATTCCCTTCTGCTTGTGGTAAAACAAACTTCGCAATGTTGATTCCACCAGCAGGCTACGAAGGTTGGAAAATTGAAACTGTAGGTGACGATATTGCTTGGATCAAACCAGGTGAAGACGGTCGCTTATACGCAATCAACCCAGAAGCAGGTTTCTTCGGTGTAGCGCCTGGTACCAATACCAAGACCAACCCGAACTGTATGGCTACACTTCACAAAGACGTGATCTATACCAACGTTGCGGTAACTGACAATGGTGAAGTATGGTGGGAAGGTCTAACTAAAGAAGCACCTGCTAACCTGACCAACTGGAAAGGTCAACCTCACACTGGCGCAGAAAAAGCGGCTCATCCAAATGCGCGCTTCACTGTTTCAGCTGGTCAATGTCCTTCTATTGATGCTGACTGGGAAAATCCAGCCGGTGTTCCAATTTCAGCGTTCATCTTTGGTGGTCGCCGTGCGGACACAGTGCCTCTAATTTCAGAAGCATTTGACTGGGTAGATGGTGTTTACAAAGCTGCAACTATGGGCTCTGAAACAACTGCTGCGGCCGTAGGCCAACAAGGTATTGTTCGTCGTGACCCATTCGCAATGCTTCCATTTGCTGGTTACAACATGGCGGATTACTTCTCTCACTGGTTAGAGCTTGGTGAAGAAGTTGCAGCGAAAGCTAAAGCTGCGGGCAACAAACTTCCGGGCATCTACAATGTGAACTGGTTCCGTCGTGATGCTGAAGGCAACTTCGTATGGCCTGGTTTCGGTCAAAACATGCGTGTTCTTGAATGGATCATTGACCGTTGTGAAGGCCGTGCTGATGCAGTTGAAACACCAATTGGTTTAGTTCCAACGTATGAACAGTTGAACTGGACAGGTTCTGACTTCACTAAAGCCCAGTTTGACCTTGTGACTTCTCAAGACAAAGATCAATGGATCAAAGAGCTTGAAAGCCACACTGAACTATTCGACAAACTTGGTGAACGCCTACCAGCTGCACTTAAAGCTCGTCAAAACGAACTTTTAGATGCTGTTAAGCAATCTGCTTAATCTTTAAATTAAGCCAAAAAAAAGACCGCATAAGCGGTCTTTTTTTAATCTATTTATAATTTTAAAACTATATAAGTCAACAAAATTTATCCAGCCAATCGCGACTAAAATAAGTAGCAACAACTCAGCCAGCACTTCATGTTTACTCGATCAAAGCCCCCTCCGATTCAACTCAATTTTGAAATCAAAAGCTCAGCAAAGTCGCCAAGAGCACTTATGGCAGCGTAGTTGAACTCTATCCGCGTCTTGCTGAACGTGCACAATCAAGTCGGTGTTACGTCGTCATTGACTACAATGCCAGCCAACGCTTTGGCGTATTGTCCGTCCAGTCGTTTGGGGAACGGCTGTAAAATGGAAGACACCTGTAGACTGTAAACAGCTCGGCGGTATCAAAGTTTAAATCTAAAAAAGCCGCAATAGCGGCTTTTTTAATAGAACGGAATGAAATGTAACCTGACACAATCAATACTATGCAGCATCCTCTTGCAGACGACGCAGGTGTAAATCCTGCAAGTAGAGGTCTAAAGCTTGGGTTTCTAGTGCATCAAATTTTAAATACAGCTTAGTCCGGCGTTTTAAAATATCTTCACTGCTGATGGCCCACTCACGTTTCACCACATAATCCACTTCTTGCTGATACAAACCATGGCCAAAAGACTGCCCTAAAGTTTGTACATCTTTGTTCTCACTGAGCATATGCCACACTCGACTACCATAACTGTTTGCCCAACGATGCGCTGTTTGAAAATCCAGTCCTTTGATTTCATGCATCAACTCTGCACATAAAACCTCAACTGAACTAAAACCTTCCGCACCTGGGAGTTTTGCCTCAGCCGTCCATTCCGCCTTCATGTGTGGAAAATAACGTTTTAGCTGTAGCAAAGCCGCTTCCGCCAACTTTCGATAAGTCGTTAACTTTCCACCATAAACAGATAATAATGGTGCTTCATCCGCAACAGGTTTAGATATCGCCAGTACATAATCACGTGTCACTTTAGAGGCTTGTGTACTTGCATCATCATACAATGCCCTTACACCTGCAAAGCTTGAGATTACATCTTCTTGCTGTAATTGAAGCTTGAAATGGTCATTAATCACATCAATCAAATAAGCAGTTTCCTGCTCGGTGATATGGACATGATTTGCATCCCCCTCAAACTCTACGTCCGTGGTACCAATCAGGCTGTATTCATCTAAATAAGGAATTACAAACACAATGCGTTGATCATCATTTTGTAGAATAAACGCATGCGGTTCCGGGTATAAACGCTTCACAATAATATGACTGCCCTGAACCAATCGAATGCCTGCCTTTGGGGTTTTGGACAGTTGCTGTTGAATAAAATCCGTGACCCATGCACCCGTTGCATTAACCAAAGTTCGAGCTTTAATTTGGTAATGTTGTTTTTGATGCTCTAAGGTTAGACACCACACACCCTCCTGCTGAACCGCAGAAACACATCGTGTTTGTGTCCGAATTTGAGCTCCCAGCTCATGCGCTTGAATTGCATTAACTACCACCAAACGAGCATCATCCACAGTACAGTCCGAATATTCAAAACCACGCTTAATGGTGTCTTTTAACGGGCTATCGACATTAAAATGAACAAGCTCCGAGCCCTCTAATGTTTCTCGTTTTGCCAAATAGTCATAGATAAACAAGCCTGAACGAATCAACCACGCAGGACGCAAATAAGGTAAATGCGGCATAATAAAACGCATAGGATGGATCAAATGTGGGGCTTTTTTTAACAGTACTTCACGCTCTAATAGCGCTTCACGCACCAAACGAAATTCTTTTTGTTCGAGATAACGCAATCCACCATGAATGAGCTTGCTACTGGCTGAAGACGTATGACTAGCTAAGTCATCTTTTTCGCAGACGAAAACACTTAAACCGCGCCCTACAGCGTCATTTGCAATGCCCACCCCATTGATGCCCGCGCCCACAACGGCAATATCATAAATGGCATCTGTGTCTTGCATATTCACCTCTCTCATTGAGTTATTGTGTTATTTTTGTTCTTCACGCTAAACTTAACATCAAAATCCAACCTTGTCATACTCCAAAGCCATTCAGATCAGAGGAAATTCGTTATTCTAAATAAATTAATAACTGCATCTATTTTTACAATTTAATTTTTAATTTTGACTATTCAGTGAAAAATCGACTAATTTCCAAGCTAAAAAACACTTTCTTTTCTAAAAATCAACATTCACCATAAAATAAAAAAGCCCTATAACCCCTTGTATTTTAATTGACTATTCACACATTAAAAAATCACAAGAGTTTGTTTTGAATAAGTAAAATGATAATTTCCCATTAAAATAAAGATATTCATTAGAAAAACTTAACAGCATATAAATCATACCAACATTTAGACTAAAGTCGAATGAAGTCCAAGGATAAGGGGCGTATAACGAAACAGAATTTTTTGTTTAATCTTAAAATATATTGTTTTAACTTTTTCTACTTAAAAAGTTAAAAGATGTATTTTCCGAACTTCTCTTTGGGAAATTTTTGTGACTGATCTATCTCCCCAAACTGCTCCAGTAAGCATCGATAAAAAGACCCGCTTAAAATCGATTCTCGGTGGTTCAGCTGGCAACTTAGTTGAATGGTATGACTGGTATGTCTATGCCGCATTTACCTTATATTTCGCGCCACAGTTTTTCCCTGAAGGGGATGACACGGTAAAACTGTTACAAGCTGCTGCCGTCTTTGCACTGGGCTTCCTGATGCGTCCTATTGGCGCGTGGATCATGGGCATTTATGCAGATCGTAAAGGACGTAAATCAGGTCTTACCCTCTCTGTATCTTTAATGTGTGTAGGATCTTTGATTATTGCCTGTGCACCCACCTATGCCAGTGTGGGTATGCTCGCACCTGCCTTATTGCTCTTTGCCCGTTTATTGCAAGGTTTAAGTGTTGGTGGAGAGTACGGTTCAAGCGCAACCTATTTAACGGAAATGGCTGGGAAAAACCATCGTGGTTTCTTCTCTAGTTTTCAGTATGTGACTCTCATTTCAGGTCAGCTCTTGGCGCTGTGTGTGTTGATCATTTTACAACGCACCATGAGCGAAGCACAGTTATCTGAATGGGGATGGCGTATTCCCTTCTTCATTGGTGCTGTACTTGCCATTGTGGTGTTCTGGATTCGTCGTGGTTTGGTTGAAACCCAATCCTCAAAAGATGCACAGGAACAAGCTAAAAATGGTGGCCCAAAATCTAGCGCACTTGCTTTATTTACCAAATATCCAAAGCAAGCGTTCACCGTAATTATGCTGACTGCAGGTGGAACACTGGCATTCAATACCTTTACCACGTATTTACAAAAATACTTAGTCAACACCTCAGGTTTTGAGAAAACCACAGCAACAGAGATCACCACAGCTGCAATCTTTGTCTTCATGCTATTGCAACCTGTGGTGGGTGCACTGTCTGATAAAATTGGTCGTAAACCAATTATGATCACTTTTGGTGTATTGGGTGTACTGTTCACGATTCCAATTTTCAACGGTCTTGGTTCAACCAACAGTCCAACAACCGCATTCATGCTATGTATGAGCGGTATGGTAATTGTAACGGGTTATACCGCAATTAATGCCGTAGTCAAAGCAGAGCTCTTTCCAGCACATATTCGTGCACTAGGGGTTGCCCTGCCTTATGCGATTGCCAATACTATCTTTGGTGGTACAGCAGAACTTGTGGCGTTGAGCTTTAAAAATGCAGGACATGAAAACTACTTCTTTTACTACATCACCTTCATGATTGGCTTATCTCTACTGACTTACATCTTTATGAAAGACACCAAAAAGCACAGCATGATTACCGATCATTGATGCTTAAATTGACTGTGTAAGTTAATAAGCTAAACATAAAAAATGCCTTCTCGAATAAAGGCATTTTTTATGTTTGATCAATTTTTTTGCCGAAACTTGATCGATTGAAATATCGTGAATTACACCTGTGTATGGCATACTAAGAACAAGAATAATGTTAGGAACTTTTTATATGAAAAATACGTATAAACTTTTAGGCTTAAGCTGTATCGTTTTAGCAGTATCTGCATGTCAAAGCACACCTCGCCAGTACAATGGCAATGTTGGCTATCAAATTGAACATCAATCAGCGTCGAGTGCTACCCTTGCTTATACGCTTGCTGCTCGTAAAAATCAGCAACTCGATGAAAATAAATTACAACGTGCTTGCCAAAAAGTTTTAGGTTCACAAAAGAATTATAAATTGGCGATTTTAAGTATTAATGAAATTCCTAATACTGCAGCAGATGTTCCCGAATATGGACGCCAAATTGGTCAAACTCGTGCCACTTTTGGCTTAAGCAATACACCTGACTTACACCAAGGTGAAAACTTTGCAACACGCGAGTCACTTGAAGCACGACCAAGCACACTACATGTTGTACGCTATACGTGCTCTTAAGACCTTCTGATATATAAAAAAGGGCTTAGTGCCCTTTTTGAACATTCAACGTTCGATAAAAACTCACATTGCGAAACTCTAGTGACTCATCTAGATCTGGCCAAGTTGTGGCACTACGCTCATCAAGCTTTATGTATTGCGGATGACTAAAATTTTTAACACGACTATCTGCCACCCAAACCTCAGGTGCAAACTTTAAAAACTCATCTAAAAAGAAACGATTACATTGGTCATATAAAACATCGGCAGCCAATAGAATATCGACCTGTTCAGATTGATATAAGTCATCCAAATACTCTAGCTCTACGTTATTGAGTTCCGCATTGGCACGGCAAGCATCTAAACTAACTGCATCAATATCGCAACAAATCACACGTTTTGCGCCCGCCATTTTGGCTGCAATCGCCACCACACCTGAACCTGCACCAAAATCCAACACCACCTTATCTTTGACATGATGAGGCTCTGCCAGTAACCACTGCGCCATGGCTAGACCTGAAGCCCAACAAAAGATCCAATATGGCGTTTCATTCCAAATACGACGAATGATTTCATCATCCAGTTTATCGGTTGGAAATACTGGAGGAATGAGCCACAGTGAAATGGATGTCTCAGGAAGTTGCTGAGCTAAAAGCTCACAATTTGGAATCACCTCATGCAAGGCTTTTAGTAAATGTTTAGGTGCTTGAGGAAATTGGAAAGTACAGCTCATGGACATTTTATATTTGTAGAATTTTTTAATAAACGCACGACGGAGTCTTACACATTAAGACGCATGATATGCATAACCTTCGGTTCGACCTACTTTTGTTTCGACAAAAGTAGGCAAAACCATTGCCATTTGCTGAACTCGACTGAAATCATCATTTATTTAATGCTTCGCAGAAACATTTTTATCGAATTTGGTCCGGCCTCGAACAGCAGCAAATGACGATGTCACGACTCCAACACCAACATAAAACTGATTTTAGAGTCTTATAAAAATTAACCTAAAGCTTTTTCAGCAGCTTCAACTGTTTGACGAATTAGTGTCGTAATCGTCATTGGGCCAACACCACCTGGAACAGGTGTGTACGCAGAAGCCACTTCTTCAATACCGACCAATTGAATGTCGCCTACACCACCACCATCACGTGGATGGAAACCAGCATCAACAACCACTGCACCTTGTTTGATCCAATCTTTTTGAATCAATTCCGCCTTACCAACCGCGCCCACGATAATATCGGCTTGTTTCACAAAGTCAGCTAAGTTCTGAGTACGTGAGTGGCAGATCGTTACGGTCGCATTGGCTTGAAGTAACATCGCAGCCATTGGCTTACCCAAAATTGCAGAACGTCCTACAACAACAGCATGCTTTCCAGCAATTTCGATATTGTTTTCTTGCAAAATAGTCATAATACCTGCAGGTGTCGCAGAACCATATGCTGCTTCACCCATGGCCATACGACCAAAACCAAGACACGTTACGCCATCCACATCTTTTGCAAGAGAAATTGCATCAAAACATGCACGCTCATCAATTTGTTCAGGCACTGGATGTTGAAGCAAAATACCGTGAACATCAGGATTTGCATTCAGTTTTTCAATTTCTGCCAACAATTGTTCAGTGGTGGTCTCTTTTGGAAGTTCAACTTTAAGTGAGTCCATACCAACACGACGGCAGGCATTTCCTTTCATACGTACATAAGTTGCAGATGCACCATCGTCACCCACCAAAATAGTCGCAAGAATTGGGGTACGACCTGATTTTGCTTTGAGCGCTTCAACGCGAGTTAACAAGTCAGCTTCAATTTTTTTTGCCAATGCACGACCATCTAAAACTAATGCCACGGCACATCTCCAAGTGTTGATATGAATCAATTTTGCACATAATACATGATAATTTTAAATATTTTTCGCTATATGCTGTTTTTATGCGCATACGAATGAAAGCGCTATTGTTTTTTTTTCAGAGCTTGCTAATATACGCATCAACAAGACGCGGCGGGGTGGCAGAGTGGTCATGCAGCGGACTGCAACTCCGTGGACGCCGGTTCGATTCCGACCTCCGCCTCCATCTTGTTAAAGCCCGAGTGGTGAAATCGGTAGACACAGGGGATTTAAAATCCCCCGCCCACAAAGCGTGCCAGTTCGAGTCTGGCCTCGGGCACCATTCTTATACTTCTAAGTATGGTGCATATAAAGAACCCAGCGTTAAGCTGGTTTTTTTATGCCTACAGAAAAAGCATAATGCAATGCACAAAAAAAGAGAGCACATTGACTCTCTTAAAAATAATATCTCATTCGTTTATCACGATAAGGGTGGTAATAAGTAATGTTGCAGATCTTGTTCTAATTTTTCTTGAAAATGAGCTGGCTCAATAATTTTAATGTATGGAATCCAATAACGTACCAAAGGTAAAAGTTGCATTTCATGGCAAATTTGACAATCAATTAATAAACCACCCGATGCATCTTCTAGTACAATTTGTTGCTCTGGCAATAACAGACGTTGCTTAAAATATAAAGCAACTTCAGGTCGCACCGATATTTTGACCGTTTGCTTATGCTTTGCAAACCAAATCCCCTCACTAAGCTCTAATTGGGTCAAAACTTCTAAATGGTGCTCGAAAAGCTCCGACTCATGTACAACCACTTGATCTATTTTACTTAAACGATAAGCACGTAATTCATCAACTACAGCTGCAGCCAAATACCAACTTCCCTGATGATGAATTAAACGATACGGGTCAACATGGCGCAAACGATCATTATAAATAAAACTGATTTTTTGACGCTTATGAATCGCGCCCGCAAAAACCTGAAAATGTTCAGCAAATTGCTGTGCATTTTCATAATAATAACCTTTGGCAGAGAACACTTGATTCGCACGCTCATCAAGCAGGCCACGTAGAAAAGACATATCTAGAGATGGATAGAGCTCACTGATCCCAGAAAGCTGCGCAAAGTTCTGAATGTCTTGTAGCTTAAAGCGCCCAAGATAAACAGGATCTAAAAAGTACTTCTTGGTATATTCATCTTGAAGTAAAGGTAAATACGTATTGAGACGATCAAAATCTCGCTCTATTGTCCGAGTACTCACCTGAAATTCATGTGCTAGTTCTGCAACCCCCAATTGATACCCAGTATTTAATTTAGTCAAAATATTTGCTAAACGCTCCGCAAGGCGTTCATGTGTTGAAGCTTTACGCTTCATATTGCCCTCGCTGCACAATCAATGTTGTGTCTTTATTTATAGTTAAATGCCTAAGCATTATATTCAATATAAATCACTGAATAATATTAAGTAAAAGACAAACAGTCAACTTTCAAGCTATGTCATGTTTTTATCAAAAAAAGCGCTCAATGTTTGTTAGATTTCCTCTTCTTTACAGCGGTTTTCTGATGCGCTAATCGCTCTATATAGCGTTCAAAATGAATTAAGGCTTTATACAACTTATGTAACTCATCAGGTAAAACACTATTATAGATAACCGCCTTATGCAAGCGCTTGAGCGCACGGAAACCATGTGCATGTGTATATGATGTCGATAAAATTTTCATGACAACCCTCTTTTCTGTTTTATTTTTCATTTAAAACCACGTAAATTTGTCAGGTTTAAATTTAGTTGCAAATTTACACCACAGTTTTGACAGGTTGTGTCGAACAGTTATCTTTTTTTAATCTTTGTTAAATTATTTTCTATTTTCAGTACATTATTTTTATTTTTTGGAAAAATTTTAGGCAAAAAAAAGCTGACACTAGGTCAGCTCTATTTTTTATACTATAGAAATATTACAAAATTTTTACCACAATTTTACCCACGTGCTCACCCGTATCCATGCACGCATGTGCTGCTTGAATCTGATCGAAATCAAAAGTTTGATAAATCATTGGCAAGCACTCACCTTTGGCCCATAGCGGTGCTACATGATTTTGTAAACCTTGTGCAATCTCAGCCTTCTCAGCCGTATTTCGTGCACGCATGGTCGAACCTGTGATGGTTAAGCGCTTCATCATAATTTGCCCCAACTTAACCTCTTTGGCTTTTGCCCCACCCAAAAAGGCAATATAAACCAAACGTCCATCGCGGCGAAGCAAGTTCAAATTCTTTTCCAAATACGGTGCACCCACCATATCTAAAATCAAATCAACACCAGCATTTTCCGTTCTCTCATTGATCTCGTGTTCAAAGTCTTGGGTTTTATAATTGATGGCATCTGTTAAATTTGCAATGGCTTGTACTTTTTCATCGCTGCCAACGGTTGCAAAGGTTTTAATGCCCAATGCTTTACATAGCATGAGTGCCGTGGTGCCAATACCACTGGTTCCGCCATGCACCAACACCACTTCCCCTGCTTTGGCTTTACCCATTTGGAACACATTTGCCCAAACCGTGAAAAAAGTTTCAGGAATAGCCGCCGCTTCCACAAAGCTTACATTTTCTGGAATATGTAAAGTTTGACTTTGTGGAACCACGCAATACTCTGCATAACCACCACCATTGGTCAAACCACAAACTTTATCGCCTAATTTAAACTGTGTAACTTCAGCTCCAATTGCAACGACCTCACCTGCAACCTCAAGTCCTGGCACTTGCGTTACCCCAGCCGGCATTGGATATAAACCCTGACGCTGTAAAATATCTGGACGGTTAATACCAAACGCATGAACCTTAACCAAGACCTCGTCTGCTTTTGCTTCAGGGATAGTCACTGTTTCATATGCCAGCTTATCCACACCACCCGGCTCTGTAATAATGACCTGTTGCATCGTTGTTTGTGACATGATTTATTCCTAACTCTTGCGATATTTTTCAAGTTTCATAGACCTATTTGATCATAGAAATAAATTGAAATGAAGAACACCGTACTTATGTATAGTGTGAAGACTATTTTGCTGCGTGATAGCGCTGATCATTGATAAAAAAAGCAAGCTGGGACCGCTCTCGACATCCCTCTCAAACATTACTTAGAACGATTCGGGCCAAATGAAAAGCACAGGTATGTCAGTTGCGTGGCTGATCAGGCAAAGATACAAACTGCATTAGAAATTTACGAACCAAAGGTAAAAATACCATAATCAGAGGAAATGCAATCAACCAAGATAAGCTCCAGCTTTTGAGCCAAAGATGGAAGAAATTATGCACTAGGCCTTTATTTAGCAGTAAGTTAAAACCAGAAATAGAACCACTCATCAGGCCGGAAAGCAATAAAGGCATTAACCAATTTAAATGTTTGATATGAATTTTGGGGAGCGTGTTGAACATAATCGACCTGAGTAAATAAAAATTAGCTTTGGCTTTGCGTTTTAACGGTTTGTTTTAAAGCTTTCATAAACTGCCCTAAATGTGGCATAAAGTCTTTAAAGAGTGGAAGGTTTTTATGCTCCAGTATCACCTCACTAAAAAGCTTTAAACCAACAGCAAATGATTTCGCTGCTTCATCATCCAGCATTTGACTGTTTTGAATCACCTGTAACACTTTAAAAATATCGTCGTGGTTATAGCTGTTAAAACTCAAAGTATCGGTATAGGTCGACGGGTTGCCTTGAGCATCTGCAATGTGTTTGAGGGTGACTTCATAAGCATGTTGTTTCATTCTGTTTTCCTAGAGACGTGCAATATTCACCGCTGCTTGATCAATTTGTTCTGCAATAACACGAATTTGTTCAGCGCTCAGCTCACTGTGTTGTATCTTGAGCTTTAAGGAAGCTTTGAGGTTTTCCATCGCACGTTTAATGTCAAGATATTGTTCATTATTTTGAATTTGTTTACGCGTATCAAAACGAGATAAGATCTTTTCCACACTTGCTTGCTCAACCTCAAGATGCTTCAAACCCAAGGCCGTTATACGGTATTGCTTGCGCTCAGCATCATCTAACGCGACCTGAACAAACTGCTGCTCTTCCAAATAATTCAAGGTTGGATAGATCGTTCCTGCACTTGGGCAATAGCCCCCTCCCACAATTTCACCCACTTCTTTAATAAGGTCATAGCCATATTTAGGCGCGAATGAAATGAGATGTAAGGCTAAAAGTTTCATCTGACCCGCTTCAAATAGGCGCTGTTTACGTAACACTGGTGCTGTCTCTAAATCAGCAAAGGGTTCAACTTTTTGTGCTTTAGACATAAAAAGATACATCTTTAAATTATTAAGATATATCTTAAATAATTTTTTAATGATTGCAACCTCAAGCCCTGAAATAGAACATCAAAATTTAAGATCGAATGGATAAACGTGAAGGATTACTTGATATTTTTAGATAAGATTGCTGAACAGTTGCAATACCGCTAAAATTTAACCTATGTTTTCACATTCCCCCTCAAGTGAACTCTGACAAAACTCCTAAAATTCAGAATTAAATTAAAATGACAGATCAACTCAGAAAAAAATTTGAAAACCTACAACTCAATGCTGGGCAAGGCAAGATCAGTGCATTTCTTTCTGTTTCCTTAGGCTTTTTGGGTATTTTTGCTGCTTTATGCTTTTTATTTCCCACTGTGCTCACCACACCAGAGCTACGCCCGCTATATAGCAAACACTATGATGTTTTCTACTATACCTTACTGTTTGGCATTGTAATCAGTGCTGGCTTTGGTACCTATAGTGCGATCATTAAACAGAATAAATATGGTTTTTATGGTTTGTGTATCACCATTTTAGCAGCTATTTTAGGCTGTGGACTGATCAAAGCACCGACATTGCCAGCCCTACCCTTTTATGCAGGTTTTGATTATTTCGTTATTACCTTAATCATCCTTGCTTTGGTTTTTATCCCACTTGAAGGATTCTTTGCAAAGAACACTGAACAGAAAATTCTGCGCGTTGGCTGGGTCACAGACATGAAATATTTCATGTTTAGCCATATTGGCATTCAGCTTTTTTCGTTTTTAACGGTCATGCCTATTCAGTATTGGATCACGCACATTCCCGACAACCCGATTGTGCCTTATGTGCAGGCACAGCCAATTTGGTTACAGTTTATTGAGCTATTGATCGTGGTGGACTTCACCACCTATTGGTTACACCGTGCGATGCATGAAGTGAATTTTTTATGGCGCTTTCATGCCATTCACCATTCAACGGAACAAATGGACTGGCTAGCCTCTTCACGCTTACACATCGTTGAAGTGTTAATGACCCGTTTTATCGCAACCTTACCAATTTTCTTGTTAGGTTTTCATACGTCTGCGGTCTTTGCTTATTTAGTCTTTATTTCTTTCCATGCCATTTTTATTCACTCCAACGTGCGTTTTCGCTTTCCCTATCTGCGCTGGCTGATCGCAACACCTGAGTTTCACCACTGGCATCATTCTTCCGAAAAGCCTGCGATTGATAAAAATTATGCAGCCTTTATTCCACTTTATGACGTGATTTTTAAATCGATTTATATGCCTAATCATTTGGCCAGTGTATATGGCACAGTCGGCTATAAAATTCCAAACAGTTTTGTGAAGCAGTTTACGTGGCCATTTAAACGTTATGTGAATAAACTGAAAAAGCGCTTAAATAAAGATAATGAGACTTCCTAACAAAACCAATCGATTAACAATCTCAATAATTAAAGCTTGTCTAATCCCTCACCAAAATCGAAAACCTGTATCTCCGCAGGTTTTCTTTCATTTTCCAAGCCTTGTAAATCGAACTTAAATTACGCTCGCCCTTTAAATTCTTTTACCATACGATCACTCACGTCCTCTGGATAACACAGTGGCGCAGCACCACCGACTCGATTGTAAGCACTACGTTTACCACACCGACTTCCATTTCTTGCAGTATTGTAAGTACAAGGACAATTTCCCGAATACGCTTGTATCGATTGTTGAATAATTTCCTTCTTAATCGCTTCATCACTTTGCGTGGGCTGTTTAGCATCAGCAGCAAAAGTTAAAGTTAAACCAATAAATAATAATATTTTTTTCATAATACCCCTCTACAAAAGAGGCATTCTATAGCACTGAATTTTTATTGAAATATCATATTATTTATTTGAATAATATTTATCCATCTAAAATAGAAATAAAAAACCCACCTTACGGTGGGTTCCTTCAAATCAGCTCAATCTCTTATAGACGAACCAATTCAACAATTTTATCAGCTAGCTCTTCAACCGCATCTTGAGTGAATGCGACATCTGTGCCGTCGACAAGGTCAGTCACCACAACCACACCTGTTTCACGTACTAGTGCAACCTGATCAGCAGTTAGACCCGCTTTCGCAATCGCAACTACACCTTGTTGAATCAACAAGTTTTCAAGTGCTTGTGCATTTTCTAGAGCTTTCGCAGAGACAGTTACCGCAGCAGGTTTTTGACCTAAACGTGCAGCACGGTCTTCCGCTGTGACAGGGTTGCTATGCGCAGACCATTCCACAGACTCTTCCACCATACCCGCACCAATCGTCACGTTGTTTAAACGGTCGATGAAGATAAACGAACCTGTATAACGACTGTCTTGGTAGCGATCAAATACGACAGGCGCATCAAACTCAACGGTGACATTAGCAATGGCATTCAGCTCAAGGCTATCGACTTGTACCTTTTCCAATGTATTGACATTGGTACGGTAGTTAATTGCAGTGACTTTTGCAGGAACAGTTTGCGTACCCACTTTTAAGTTATACAACTTACCAATCACCAGCGGTTGATCTGCCATCCAAACCACAGTGGCATTGACCGAACGTGAAATTTCTGGCGCAGCTTGATCCGCACGTACAAGCACGTTACCACGCGAAATATCAATTTCGTCATTCAGCGTCAACGTTACTGCTTGACCTGCAACGGCACGCTCTAAGTTCCCATCATAAGTAACGATTTCTTTAACCGTCGACGACTTGCCTGATGGTAAAGCCACGATTTTATCACCTACCGATACATCACCTAGCGCAACTGTACCGCAGAAACCACGGAAGTTGAGGTTTGGACGGTTCACATATTGCACAGGGAAACGAAAATCGTTGGTCACTGAACTGCGGTTAATTTCCACAGACTCAAGCGTACCCATTAACGTTTCGCCTGTATACCATGGCGTATTTGGTGATTTATTGACAACGTTATCACCATTCAATGCTGAAATAGGCGTAAAGATAATGTTGTTTGGCTTACGGTCACCCAATTGCGCCACAAAACCTGCATACTCCGTCTGAATTTCATTGAAGCGCGCTTCAGAAAATTCAACCAAGTCCATTTTGTTAATCGCAACAATAATGTTCTTAATGCCCAGTAAGCTTGCAATATACGTATGGCGACGCGTCTGAGTTTGTACACCATAGCGCGCATCAATCAAGATAATCGCAAGATCACAGGTTGACGCACCCGTTGCCATATTACGCGTATATTGCTCATGTCCCGGTGTGTCAGCAATGATGAACTTACGTTTTTCAGTTGAGAAATAACGATAAGCAACATCAATGGTAATACCCTGCTCACGTTCAGCTTGTAGACCATCTACAAGGAGTGCTAAGTCAGGTGCATCGCCTGTCGTACCGACTTTTTTAGAGTCACGAGTCACCGCTTGCAATTGATCTTCATAAATCAATTTTGAATCGTAAAGCAAACGACCAATTAAAGTTGACTTACCATCATCGACGTTCCCGCAAGTCAGAAAACGCAATAAGTCTTTATTTTCATGTTGTTTTAGATAGCCCAAGATATCTTGGCTAATCAGTTCTGATTGATGAGACATTGCTCAAAACTCCACATATTCTTTAGAAATCGGTTTTAATCTCTTTAATCCCTCTAAATCTCCCTTTGATAAAGGAGGACTTTCCTCCATTTATTTCGGGAGTTCCCCCCTCTTTTTTAAAGAGGGGCTAGAGGGAGATTTTAGAAATAACCTTCTTGCTTTTTCTTCTCCATCGAGCCCGCTTCATCATGGTCAATCATACGACCTTGACGTTCAGAGCTGGTTGCAAGCAACATTTCTTGGATAATTTCAGGTAAGGTATTTGCCGTTGACTCTACTGCACCCGTAAGTGGGTAACAACCAAGTGTACGGAAGCGTACCGATTTCATTTGTGGAACTTCGCCTTCTTTTAAAGGCATACGTTCATCATCAACCATAATCAGGGTGCCACTACGCTCAACCACAGGACGTTCTGCAGCTAAGTAAAGTGGAACCAATGGAATGCTTTCCAAGTAGATATATTGCCAAATATCAAGCTCAGTCCAGTTTGATAGTGGGAACACACGAATACTTTCACCTTTGTTCACTTTACCGTTGTAAAGATTCCAAAGTTCAGGACGTTGGTTTTTTGGGTCCCAACGGTGTTTCGAGTCACGGAATGAATAGACACGTTCTTTCGCACGTGATTTTTCTTCATCACGACGTGCACCACCAAATGCCGCATCAAAACCGTATTTATCAAGTGCTTGTTTTAAGCCTTGAGTTTTCATGATGTCGGTATATTTTGAGCTACCATGGTCAAATGGGTTAATGCCCGCATCTTTCCCTTCTTTGTTTTGATGTACGATCAAATCAAAACCATGGGTTTTTGCCATGTTGTCGCGGAAAGCAATCATGTCTTTAAATTTCCAACCCGTATCGACATGTAGAAGCGGAAATGGAAGCTTGGCAGGATAGAACGCTTTGAGCGCCAGATGCAGCATCACTGCTGAATCCTTACCAATAGAATAAAGCATTACTGGGTTTTCAAACTCAGCAGCTACTTCGCGGATAATATGAATACTCTCAGCTTCAAGCTGTTTAAGATGAGTAAGTCTTTCCTCATTTAATGACATTGACAGCACCAACTCACAAAAATCGTGTACTTATTACACTTTTAAAAATATATATTCATTATAAAGATTTAGTTATACACACTATTGCTTGTTTTATTATATTTATATGCAAAAACCTCATATAAAACAAAATTGATAAGCCCTATAAGTTTTATTCAATAATTAGATATCACTAAATAAACTCAAATATTACATCAACTTCATTCAAAGTATTCAGCCTATTTACCAATTCACTCTTCGATTTTCCTCTAATTTTCTGCTAGGTAATACATCTACAAATAGGCTTTGTTGCACAAACCTATCTCTAAAGGCTTATTCCACAATATAATTCTCAAATGAATAAGCCCACACCTAAAATCTATCGTACAACCAATTGGTCTTCTTATAACAGTGCATTAATAAATCGAG